>NZ_JHVU01000030.1 GCF_000620305.1 Desulfitibacter alkalitolerans DSM 16504
CTTTCAGTCCCCATTATCTGGGTCAATACAATGAAACGTCCCGTTCCAACCACTTCAAGGTTCCCGTCTGGTCTTTCAGTCCCCATTATCTGGGTCAATACAATGAAACCGACTTATATGTGCATGTTTAAACCATTGGTGTATCTAATTTTACAGCGTTCTTGATTTATCAAAGAACTATCTTTCTTTCGCAAAATAATTTTCTGTTTCAAAACCCGGTGTATTTGCGAAAATGCCAACAGGGGAACCTGTTAATTTATTTCTCCAATATAATGTGTAATTCCTCTATATTCATTAATATTAGTTTTCCCTACATGTAGGATAATATGGGCAGTTGGTAACGCAATTTTCTGCTATGCCTGGATCCATTTCATTTTCTATCATTTGCATTTTATTATCCCTTTCTTCTATAAACCACTGCCGCAGTTCGTCATCTATAATATGCAGATCCCTATTAATAATTAGTCTATCATCTTTAAACTGAGCATATACCAAGCAGCCTATATTAATTGGATGCTCATAAATTGCTTCAGTTACCATGGCATATCCAGTAGTAGTTAGGCGATGAAAAGGTTTTGGCTCACCAAATTTTAAGTCAAGTATCATGGGTTCAGCAAAAGTAAAGGCATCTGAGCTTAAATTAGAGCTTAATCCTAAAAATGATCCATCTAATTTTTGTTCAGTTACAATTGGGATAGCCTGATTAACTAAAGCATCAACACCAATATATGGCTGCTTTGATAATACCTCCTGCACCCTGGCATTAATTCTTGATGTTTCAAATTCCAAAAGTATTTTAATCTTTCTTTTTAATTCACCCTTGTGTTCCTGCGGTAAATTTGCCACAAAACCATCCTGCAGATAAGTGTCTGCATCTACGAGAGCTGTCATTGGTCCCATAGAGCTTTTTAATCCATTATTAAATATATTTCTCTTAGCATTTGTTAGGCAATCAGCCAGAACCTGGTGCAGAATTTTACCTGTAACCATGGCAGAGTTAGGTTTTGTTTTTACCCCCATTACACGTCTTAGAAATAAATCCCGGTTTGTTGGACAATAAGAATTTGCAACTTCATATAATGCAAGTTTAATACCGTAAGGTGGTTCTAGTGGAGGTGCATACCAGTTCCATCCTCTTAATTCATCAGCCACATCCAGGCGTCGTGATTTTGGAATTAGTCCTCGCAAAAGTTTCTTTTTTTCTTCTTCATTTAAAAAGTACATTTATTCACCTCATATCATTGCACCATCTGCGAAATTCACAGTCAATACAACGTCTGCTTTTTCTGGGCGGAGATGGCATATTCTCATTTTGAATAATCTTCCGGATTTTAGCCATGATCTCCAGCACATATTTTCTAGCATTTGGTGTTATCTCAATTTCATATATCACTTCTGTTGTAGTAAAGTATAGAAAACCACACCTAATTGGCTTGTGGTAATATTCCTCTAAAAGCATTGCATAAGCTATAACCTGATATTTATGATTGAGATAGGGTGTACCATGGGTATGTTTTATTTCAACTGGATAAATATAGTTTTTTTGCACTATATGAAGGTCAAGTTTTCCCTCTAAGCCTAATCGTTCACTATATAAACCAGTGTGAAATATCCTTTCTCCTTCTTCTAAGTTGTATCTTTTTAATCTTCGTCTTTTCTCTAGCCTCTCCAGTTCCAGATGTTCCTCCTGTCCCAATTCCATTTTACCTGTATATTTTCGTGGTACAGGACAGACATGATGAAAATATATTACCCTGGGACAAAATAAATACTGTTTTATATCGCCAACCCTTAGTTTAATTTCCTGCACAAGGCAACACCTCTAAAACCTGCATAAGCCGCAAGTCTTTATCACATACTGGGCAGATTATTATGTTTCCTTCATCTTTCTTAAGTATCTTTTTTAATCTTCCGGTAATTTCCTGCCGCCTGTTATGATTTAATTCCCCAAAAAAAGTACTGTACTGAACATGCTGTAAACCATAGTCCTTACAGGTTTCAAATATTTTCTTTCTTATCCTATCCTCTGAAATATCGTAAATAATAAAAGTTTTCATAATCACCATCCACATACAAAAGGCTTGTAATTTGCTTCCTCACGTAAAAAAGTTGCAATTCTTCTTGCCTGCCTCTGCATGATTGTTTCCATGGTATATTTTTTGCCCTGATACATTTCCTTTTGCTGCAGCTTTTCTAAAACTTTGTCCCCAACCAGTTTCTTGCTTTCATTGGTTAAATACCCATCCTCAAGTTCCAGTTTAGTACCTTTGTTTACTAAAGCAATTACAACCCTATCTACCACTGGCTGACGAAATTCTTCTATAAAATCGTACACAAGGCTCTTCTTACCAGGCCTATCCACATGTAGAAATCCCCCGAATATTTCTAAACCTGCAAGGAGCAAACATTTCTCAATTCGTGTAGAAAGTATTGCATATCCATAGTTTAAAGCAGCATTAACAGGGTGATTGGCCGGACGGTGTTCTCTGCCGGGAAAATCTATTTCGGGGCCAAGAATTTTTGCAACCCCCTGCCAGTAAAGATTTCCTGCCCTGCCCTCTAAAGAAAGGATATTTCCTCTAATCTCATCAATATTGTTTCCAGATATACCCTTAAGTTCTTCTACAAGCTTTTCAATTTTTTCAGCAATAAGCTGCAATTCATTAAATAGATAAGTATCAGATACCTTACGGTACTTGGAAAAATATTTTATAACATTTCTCTGGTTCTTAAGTTTACCTTCAACAAAAAGTTTGACCAGCTTCACTCCCCGTTTATCCTTATAGCTCATCAGTTGTTCCCTGCGGGTGATAACAGAACCATTTAAATAAGATGATGTTAGATTAGCATAAGGGGTACCTGTATGGGATAGAAATGAAATGTTAATCCCATGCTCCATGCATTCTTGGAGTAAATCAGAAGAAAAGGTTATTCCCTTGCCTTCAATAATTAATTGCTGCAATTCAAAAAATGGAACCTCATTTACCACTTTCCCATTTTGCTTAACAGTTAGTCTTTGGCTTTTTTTACCTAAAAAAGTACCATAATCAGAAATAACTAGATCCATATTCCCACTTCACTTAATTGTTTTACTAACAATTATTGCCAAAAATCTTCAATGTCAAACTACCTTAATAAGTACTTTAACTTCATAAATTGTTATTCCAACGTAAAATCCATGTATCTGAGGCAGTTTTTGATTATATATTGTTTTTGCCAAACTATTCTGAACTAAACTATTTTATATTTCCCTAATCCAAAAACTGTACCCTTACCAGCATGGATAATTTCTGCTAGCTTTAAGTATGGGTATATATTAGTAAAATCACCTTTAAATTTAGCCCTTCCTACCAAGCCACCCATTTTTAATTTGGTATCCTGACGTTTAGAAAACCGCTCCCAATCAACCCATATAGTGTTATCCTCTATTTTTGTTGCTTTTTCTGCTTCTGCAATAAGGTCTTTATAATCAACATTCAAATCATCGCCATGATGAAAATATAAAATAGAAGAAATTCTTCTTAAAATATTTCTCATTAAAATATGCAGCTCTATATTATTTACCAACTCTCTCTGGTATTTAAGACGTAAAGGTGTAATAAAATGCAGTTCTATTTGGTCAGGTATATTAGTTCCTGATGTTTCTTGAATTTGACTTCCACTTATGGTACAGTTGACATTTTTCACAAGTCTATTTTGACAGCAAAAAATCTCATTTTCTACAATTTCATTTACTACTTGATTAGGAAGGTTTAATCCTGTTACCTTATGTAATTGAAATCTTCTCCTGCCTTTTCCGATACCCAGCTCACCTAGTTTTTCGAAAGCAACAATAAAATAAGGCAGGTATTCTATGCATTTACCCATGAGGATTATATTAAAATCAATTTTATCACCCTTGTTGTAATGGGTTTTTGATACCAGGGGGGGCTCTATAATAAATGGCCTTGGAATATCATCATAGTTTTTTAGTACTTCTGCCCCTATAGGTGGAGAAGTCTCAAATATATAAGCATAGGGACAGTTAGCCTGCAGTAAACAGCCGGTGCAGGTATTCCTTCCTAGTTGTGAACATGCTAATTTTTTAAAGGCAGTTCCAAATCCCCCTCTAAAGGTTGAACCTTTATAGGCTGGCAGTTCTAACCCATCTTCCTTTACTGCAATGGTAAACTTATATACTGCTGTACGAAAGTTTTTCATTGTAATCAGTCCCCTTTTTTAACCTGTTTCCTTGGGGTCAAAGCTTTTATAGGTAATCAATAATCTCTTGCGCAAATTGTTCAAAGCCTAACTTCTATTACCCGAATATCCAATTCCTAATCCCCTCTCTTTTATTTCGTTGCAAAGGTATTTAGAATGATAATCAAAGAATTTAATATAATTCTATTTTTTCAAGTTGTGGTTTTTCCATTTGAAACACCTTCGTTTTTATTCTCCTTAACCCCGGCCAGTGGACCGGGGTTAAGTGGTAAATAGTAACCAGGTTATTTTAATTATTATAATTCATTCTCCACATTTCCCATACAATTAAAGCTGCACCATGAAAAACTGCAGCTTTCTGTCCTCTACTGCCACATTTAAACCAGGGGATACGCCAATCTAATTGTTTGGCAAAGTCTATTGGAACAAGTACAAAAATATTAGGCCTCAAAGTAAATATATGAGAAATGCTCGATTTATGTCCATCTCTAAATACAGTTATACTTTCAACATCACGAGTACTATAAATAGTGCCAACTTCTAAATCAGTAAAAGACTCATGTATATAACAATGATGAGGATTATTCAGTTCAAAACCATCGATAAAAATGGTATTATACTTCTCCTTATATTGGGGACTCTTTTTACTCCATCGAAGAAGTGTAATTATATCAGTTTCATATATGGGATATCTTTCTTTTCTTTCTTCGGCATTATCATATACCTCTACAGTTGGGATTGAGCTACGAAATGATGCTATATTAAGATAATCAAGTAGCCAACAAGGTCTTCCATTTTCACGGGCTAAATTAACCCTTAATAAATATTTTTTTAATTTATCATTTATAGCTAAAGTATCAGCAAAACATTTTAATTCTTTTTCCAACCAATCAAAAATACTTTTTAATTCAGCATTGCTACAATTAAAATCTCGTCGTAGTTGATCTTTTATGACCTCTACCTGAGAACCAATTGTAACCACACCACCAAAAGTTGAAACAAACCAGTCGTAAGAATCATTTTTTTCATAAATTTTCTTAACCAATAACTCAAAATTATTACGTTCTATTTCCATTGCTATTTCGCCAAATGCTTTAACCTCTCTACTATCTCCGAACAGTAAAGCTTCTCCGTGTTGATGCCTACCCACTCTTCCCAAACGTTGCATAAAAGAGACACTATCTTTGGCTTCAAAAAGCAATAAATCAGTCTTAAAATCTATACCAACCTCTATAGCAGCCGTACCAATAACAACTAATTTTCCTTCAATTGTTCGATCATCCTTCGCCATTAATCCTCTTACAACACCTAGTTCACTATAGTTCCAGCCAGACTCTACCAACTTTTCTTCTAGTCTTATAGCATCTATGACTGAATTAATTATAACAACAGCAGGTACATAAAAGGGGTCTTTATGCAATTCAGCTTTCTTTTCTAGGAGTATGCGATTAGCTTGTAAGTGATTAAATATACTTTCAACCACATCATTTTTGTTATGCATAACCATAAACTTAACTTGATTAGTCATAATCTTTTCCCCATCTGGGGGTGAGTCTATATTTATGTGACTTGTAACCATTTCAAAGTTTCCGAGAGTTTTATTAATTAGGCCTATTATTTCATGATCTGGGGTAGCTGAAAGTAAAACTATTTTCTTAAACGAACCTAGCTTTCTAGCTAAAAAGGAAAGGAAAAGAATATGTGCCAGTTCTGTTCCCCAATATAAATGAAATTCGTCAAGCACTAACGTCTGGTAATGCTGTAGGTGAGCTATAACTTCTGAACTACTCTTACCATAACGGAGTGAATAAATTAAATAAAGCAAGTCAGGATTAATCATTACAATTTTTGCACAGTTATTTGAAGGAGGCTGTATAAGCTTTAATAAAGCTTTTGATTTACAATTATGCCCAAGTTTTTTTCTGAACTGTTCCAACTGGAACGCGTTTATTCTAACAATTTGCAGGTCTGCTCCTATATTTTTATCGTTAACAGTATCTGGAGTAATAATAATGCATCTCATACCTAATTCTTTTTCGGCCAATTCTCTAATAGATTGCTCTTGATCAACCATTAATGCATTAGTGGGATATACAAATACTGCACAAGACTTATTAATTAGAAGAGGAAGAACAGCTGAAGCAGTTTTTCCACTGCCTGTTTTAGTAGCTAATAAAAGCATGTCTTTTTCATCCCATTTTTCCATCATTTTAAGCTGATGAGGATATAAGCTCATATTAATATTCTGAATTTTGTAAGTAGGTATTTTTACCGCTAAAATATTAGTAATGGCCATTCTCATCTCCCCTGCCATAAACGTTTAGGAAATAATATCATATTCTTCCCTACTGAAATAAAATAATCATTTTGAATTTGTACTCTTCTAAAAATCATATGGGGAGGCATAATCGTGGGTTCATACCAGATGATACTACCGTATATATCTAGTGGATTAACAGGATGATCGGGAATAACAGGATTTTTTATAAAATACGCCTCTGCTCCACCAATTTCTTCCCAATAAACCCTTACTGAACATCCTTTTTTTCCTAACCGGAAAGTTCCAGGAAGCTTATAGTCAGTCAAAGTAAAACAATAAAATGAATAACCAAAGGTTTCTCTTCGATGACCCTTCGTTTTAGCAACTTGTGGTGATATCACTATCCTTTTTGCCAAAGATGGAGTGTTTATTTTACCTCCGGTATCAGTACGAAGAGTAAGATCATCCATTGCATTAAGAGTGACTTCAACCCTTTTAACTCTAGTATTTATAGCTGGTGTTGCATAAACAGGCATTACTTTTAAATCATGTTCATATTGAGGTGCAGTACCCAAATATATTCCATATGAATATTGTGATAAAGCATAAGTTAATGCGTAATTATGTAACAAAGGCCACGTGTTGGATACTTGAGCAATTTCTGACGAAGAAAACCATAGATAATCATGGTTATATAAACGCCCATAAAAGAGACGAATACCATGGTCTTTTAGTAAAATAGGTTTCATATACATCACACTTTCTGCATCTGACGGTATCCATTAACTTGATCATATAGAGAGGCCAACAGTTTAATACTCATTGATGTTTGAGAAACTTCTGAAATAATTTGATTTACATTTTCTGGGGAAATAATTTTGACTTTATCTTGATTACCAGTATATTTTTTATATCCCTTTAATATTTGATAAACTCGTTCCGCTGTTAAATCTTCTTGATAATCATATAGTTCTAAAGTTAATTCCATTGACGTAATTATTTCTTCCCAACCACCAACTATTCCAACTAAAGTATTTCGTACATCACCGCCAATTCTAGTTTCAGCCCCATAGCTTTTTGCAGCTAAAATAGTTTTAACTGTAAGTATTACTTCTTCCAAGGTAGCTGATTTTAAAGTTATAATAGAAGGAAATAAAGTTGCTGGTCTGACGGCGTACCGGCTTCCCAAAGCCTGTCCGGTTTTTTGATTTACATCATTTATTGCATTGAAAGTTATACTTGTTTCTACTTCCTCAAATGGTAATAATGAAAAGGCAGTACTATATTCTATTCGATGCTTAATATTAGCAATCTTTTCTTTTCCACTTTCAGTACTAGTGGCTCCGAAAAGAACACAACGAGGACACTGTAAACAAAGATTATCTTTGAGATAACATTCAGCTTGTTTTTGTATGTTATATTTTAGTTTTTCATCTAGATTTTGCTCTAAGGCTTCTTCTCCAGCAGATCTTAAAATACGTTCTAAAGTTCTTGACTCAACTGCTTTTTGTTTCGTACCAATAAAAGCTACTCGTTGAACATCATCATCTTCTTTAATAGATCTAGGGGTTACAACAGTATTTAATTCACGACCCTCCTCTGTTCTAAAAACAGCAAAGTCCAAAATCTCGCGAAAAATAATTAATTGAACTGTTTTAGCCCCAATAATTGGATTAAGCTTTTCTACTGTAAATTCTTTTAACTTTTCAATACTCATGACCTATCTTCCCTTTCTTCAACAGTTATTTCTTCCATTTCTTCAATATTCACCTCATCAACAAGTCGGTAATTTGACCAAAACAAATCAATGTCCTTTTTACGCATAGGATTATCCTCATATGCCTTATTTTTTTTACTGGGATAAATATTATAGTCCTTAATGCTTTGTTGTTCCCAGGCTATCTGTAAATCTTCTATATTAGGATATTTTTCTTCAAGAAAAGCAGCAAAATCTTTTCTAATTTGTTCAAAATAAAGACTTTGTTGTTTTCTACGCCTATAAAAAAGAGAATATTCAACTCTTTCTTTAGTCTTTTGTATCATCTGCTGAGGTAGAATATCATATAATTCTAGTACACTTTCAATTCCTTTTTCTAAATTCTTACGTGCTTCTTCTGATACTATTTGAGTATTTTTATTGGACATTTCATGAATTCTATAAGCATAACCCGCTAGATCTTCAACACCCCATCTGCCACTAAATGCACGTTGAAGCACTTTAGGAATGGGTCCCATTATTGCATGCCTAGTAGTAGATCCATACTTAAATGGTGAGTTTTCTAAATAAGTGTCAAAGCAATCTAAAATGTTGTGAATCTTTTTGTTAACATTATTCATATCGACAGTTGTTCCTCCAGATAAAAGAAACCGTCTCAACTCTCAACACTCCCTTCTTATTTTTATTCAAAGGCTTCTAATATTTCAAATAAACGCCAAGGAACATAATTACTTTTACTTTTAGACTCAATCCTACGAAGAATATGACCTGGTGTAGGACTCATTATAATTTGAAAAATATTATTTTTTTCAGGATAATCAGTACTGTATACTAAAGCTGCTGCTGAACCAATTTTTTTTAACCATGCTTGTGCCTCATCAAAAGAAAGCCAATCTTTTCCAACCAATTTATTAAGTCCTGAAGAAGTCGGCACTTTTACTATGCCACTCGAAATATCTTCCGGAATTCCTTCTCCTTCCTCAATCAAAAGAACAGTTGACTGTAATGATAAAGACAAAGTAATTAGAATAAATAGTTGGCGTAACCCAGCATTAGCCTTTGAATCATTGCCAAGACTGATACTAGTAGTTGAAGGCACTAAAATCATATGGGGAGTCTGTATTATTGATCTCATTTGTGGTATTAATTTATAAACTTGTTTACGGACCTCAGCTAAAACCCCATCTTCATCACTAAAAGTACCTGAAATAGCAGCATCAATAAGCTCATCTAAGTTCTTAAAATCAGTATTATAAGCTTCATTAATTCTTTTCAAGTCATAACCCAAAATATCATAAATTGCTTCAGTGAATTCCTTGCGATACTTTTTTTGTGTTTCATCTCCTATTTTATAAGTAAAAATATTTGCCAATTCATCCGATGATACTTTGTCCCAAACTACCTTTTTAAATTTTTCGTAAATATTCCCTGTTAGAGAAAAAGAAACTTTATTGGTAGGATCTTTGGTTTCACCTGACATAAGGCTAGTCAGCCGTTCCCATAAATCATTTGCGTTTTTAGTTAAATCTTCTCCACTATAATATCCTATGTTCATGCGGGGAAAAATTACAATGGTATGCGGAGGCTTAACCCCTAATAGAATTTGCATACAAAATCTCTCAAATTTACAATTATCACATATCACAACATATCCGGGGGGTCCATGACTAGGAGCGCGATTTGTATGTGATTCCGGTTTATTAACAAAATCCGCTTTCGCATTTGTACCACCCTTAAAATACTGATTACAAATAGGGCAAAGATGCTCTCCTTGAGCTTTTCTTGCAAGAGCTTTAGTAGTTTTGTATCCATCAATTTGACTATTTACAATTTCCATCAATCTAACTTGTTTAGCAGGATAAATAAGATTTTTTAAAAAAACCCCAGCAACCTTTTTCGGCTTTAATCCATAAGGGCGGTTTTTATTCTCTACATTATCATAAGCTTCCTTGGTGATGTAAGCCAAAGTTTTAATTAATAATTTCTTTCGTTTATCATCAGATAGTTCTTCTACAGAAACATCTGGTTGTTCCCAGTCTAGATCTTTGGCTCTTAAACGCCAGTATAAATCAACTGAATAAGCCATATCTACTGCGGGCAAAAATGTTGTAGTTTTTTGCAGCAGTTCAAAAGAACCTTTTCCAAAATATTTATCATACGATTGTTGTGCATTAGATATTATCTGCTCTAAAGCCCTATGCTTGGCCTTTTTTATTTCCCGTTCATATTTTTTCTCTAAATTTTCTTTGTTTTTACCCTTTTCCATCTGAATTTCTTCAAATAATTTATTTAAGTTTTTTTCATCCTCCTGAAGAATCTCAAGTTCATCTAAATTAAAACTTTTTCTATTAAAAATTGTTTTAAAAAACTTAAAAATAACCATTTCCTGACATGCTTTACTAATACGATCAATAATTAAATCTTTATTCTCAGATATTTTAGTTTGAATCAAATATTTTTTGCTCTTATCATCGGTTTTCTGAGTTTCCATGTCACTAATGACCTTTAAATACTTTATATAAGTTTTGTTTCTGTATTCTTCCGTTTTTTTTGAAAAACTATTTGGATTAATCCTACTTTGAGCAATTGTTAAATATTCTTCCATTTTACGATAGTCAAAAAGGTCTGGCTTAGGAAGCATTGATGCTGTTGGAGAACCAACTACCTGCTTTTCCATATCTTTTTTCATGACATTCTCAATAATTTCAACCAAATGTCTTTCTATCTCTGAAATTGACGGTGAAAAAATTGTTTGAGTAGCAGCAGTTACATACACTGTACCATTTGGATAATGTATTAATGGTTGCCAGCCTTTTTTTATATAAGCTTCCATGCAACTACGGTGAAGAAAGGCTGTTGAAATACCCCTTACTAAAACCTGATGATACGAAATATTTATGTACTGTGAAAGTATACTTTTTTCTAGTAACTGAATAGCTTCAAAGATAGCTTGTGCTGAAGAAAGGTTATCAATAAGATCTACTATTTCAGATAACTGTTTCCATCTGCTACTATTGTGTCTTTTGGATATAATTCTTCCAAATACTTTTCCAGGAGTTCGTTCCCTATTCATATGAAATAACACGCCTGATAAAATGTCCTCCTTGCAATAGTTAGAAAAATTAAAAAGCTTAATTAATTCATTAATTGCTTCTTGAGTTAACTCTTCATCAATATGAGATTGGTAAGGCTCATCACTCCGAATATAATGCTGCCATACTTCTTTTTCTTTCCCAATGTCATGAAGAAGAATTCCAAAAAATAATGAAGTTATTTCTTCTGCCTTCAATCCTAATTTTTCTATAAGTAATAATTCTATGGCAATAAGAATATCAAGTTGAATAATAGTATGGTCAAAAAGTGTTTGTTCGTAATCAATCTTTTTAGCCAACTTACGCTGCCAACCTCTATTAATCATCCAAGGAATAGCCTTACTTCTAAATTGTTTTAAGTGCAATGTTTATTTTCACCTCCCAATTTAAAAATATAATTCTTTAATCAAATAATTGGTATCTAAAGATACATTTTTAACATGAAATCTTAATGTCAATTTGGAGCGGAATGTTAATAGCTATGAACTGAAATCCCGCTTGTGCCAGCTATATAATCTCAAATAATTTAAGCAATAATATTAAGATAATAATTGTGCTAAGTGAAAATGTTACTGTCATAGAAATAGTGAAATTGTTTTTATTTTCCATCAAATTACTCCTTTCTACATACATTTGAGTTTTTCCTCCTTTAAGTTCCAGATAGTTTTTAAACTACCATTTATGGATAATTAACTAAAATTTGTAGCATTTATATTGTGCTTAATCTAAACAAAATTATTCTATAGAAAAGTAAACACTAATAAACTTAAAAAAAACAACATATACTATTGTTGACCTCTAGCTATAAGGTACTGAAATTTTATTGATAACTAATGTTTTGACCTCTTTTAAAAGGGATTACGCCTTGACAACTTATTACCCATATCACAGTAAAAAGGCCTTGATATCAACCTAATGTTGCTATCAAGGCCATCTGCATTATTATATTCCTTTGAGTACCTGCTAGAAACGCAACTAGCTTTGCACAGGTTCCGCTATGTTAACCCTCCATGCCTTCCTTTCCTTTTCATTATTTTCATTGGTTACTTCATTTCTTGTCTAAAACTAGCCCTTATGTTTATAGTATTAACAAGTACAATATATTTTGTATTAAGATAATCGGCACCGCATAGTGCTTGCCGCGAGTGTTTTTAAATTACTTTAATCACACTGCAGGGTGATGCAGGGTGATTATTTTTTATCCTGAATTTTGAACCTTCTCGATGAAAACTTCCACCTTACCGCCACAGATCAAGCCTTCATCCTCAGCTTCATTAATAGTTAAAGTAACAGTATATGTGGTTGGCTGTCCTGTATCTATCACTTCCAGGGCTTTTTGCCTTATTTCAGCCTCTACACAACCCCCGCCTATTGTGCCAATAATGCTTCCATCAGCAAGGACCAGCATTTTAGTGCCTACATCTCTCGGTGCTGAGCCTGTTCTTTTTACAATTGTAACCAGAGCTTTTGGAATCCCTTCATAGCCCCTTACGATAGCTTCAATAACTTCTCTACTCATTGCATCCCCCATACTTCTGCCGCTTTTTATGGCAATTATCTGGGACACAATGGAAACTGCCAGTTCCTCAGGGCTTTGCCCGCCTATATCCAGTCCCATGGGACAATTAAGCCTGGCTATATTCTCTCTGGAAAATCCAGCCTCGGCAAGCTGCCTTCTTGTAATTGCTGCCCTGCTTTTACTGCCCATCATCCCCAGGTAGGCCATATCTCTTTCCATGAGCTTCTCCAGGCAAAGAAAGTCATATTTGTGTCCACGGGTTACAAGGATTACCCAGGTATTTTCATCAATATTTATTTGATTTATAGCATTTTCAAAACTGTCTACAATAATTTCATCTGCATCGGGAAACCGCTGGCTATTAGCAAAAGAAGCCCTATCGTCTATAACAGTTACATGAAAACCTATCATCTTTAATAAATGACAGGTTGGTTGGGAAACATGACCAGCACCGAAAATAACAGCCTTCGGTGCTGGAATATATTTTTCTAAATAGATTTCAAATTCCCCTTCATCAACTGCCATTTGAAAAGTTCCGGTTATCTTCTTATCTACTGAAAGCTTATGGACAAAGAGGGTTAATTCATGGGTTAGTTTCGGGGAAAGATCACTATAATATACTTCCCCTGAAAAGTCACATAAAATTTTTTTGCCCACAAGGCCCTTTGTGTCACCATATTCTTTAATGATAGTTACTAAAACAACCCTTTTCTGACTCCTCAGTGCTTTTGACAATTGATAAAAGGCATTCACAAAAACTTCCCCCTGGTTCTAAAACTATCTTAGTTCTTTAATCATTTTATCGTAGTTTTCTATTTTTGCAAACTCTTCTTCCCAGAAGTCCATGCTTCTCATGGAGTCAATATATTCTTTTGAATAACCAAAGGGCAGCCAATCCTTTTCCTTCTGCTTGAATAATCTTTCTTTATTTTCTGGTTTACGGAAGTCATAAATATGCTCTTCATCTGCTTTAATAAAGATGTCGTTAAACCATCTTTCTAGAACCATTCCTTCATATTCAAGGTATCTCTCTTTAAGTTCTTCTAGCACTGAAGGATAACGGTCAAAGCCATCAGTTGCAATTGTAACCACATTGTCATCGGGACCCAGGCGCAGATATTTAGCCATTTTAATGGCACCAATAATATTGCAAAGACCGGATATGCCAAACTTGCCAGCCAGGTTTTTAGCAGCTGCCTGGGAAACTCCATTTTTAACCAGAACCTCTTGCCCATCCTCAATTATTTTTAACCCTTTAACACAGTCGTCATCATGTATTAAAGTTACAAAGTCAGTAGTTAATACATTGTGTATAAGGGTACACATTTTATCTCCAATTCCTTCAATTCTATGCTGGCCAAGTCCACCAGTTGCAAGGGTTGAGCACTCATATGGTTCTAATGCAACTACTTTACACTCTGGAAATGCACTCTTAAGCTGGTCACCGGCAGCTATTGTGCCTGCAGATCCAGGTGCAGAAGTAAAGCATGCAACCCTGCCATTACCAATACCCTTAACAGCTTCTATGGCTGAGTTTCCTGTAACATATCTATGGAAACGATAATTTGGAAGAAGCTCGAATTGGGCCAAAGGCCTATTTTTAGGATCCTTTTTTAACTCATAGGTTCTTTGCAAGGTTAGAATAACGTCTGATTCAGTTCCCGGGGTCAAATCAAGCTTGCCGCCATATTTTTGGATTCTTTCATACCTTTCCTTACTCATGTTATCCGGCATGATAACTACTGCCTCATAACCCATCAGGTTGCAGATATAGGCAACACCTATGCCAAAGTTTCCTGTTGATGGTCCTAGTATTGTATGCTCCCCAGGTATAATATCTCCGTCTACACAGCCCTCCATTAGGGTAGCGTATGCCGGTCCCACCTTATGGGAGCCGGATGGAAAATATTTTCCAAGGAGTACAACAATATTAGCATCAACACCTGTTAACTCTTTGGGAAGTACAATTTTGTTGACTTCATTCTCTTCATTTTTCCAGGTAATGTTGAAAAGATTAATTGGGTCAAGTTCGTTCTCTGCTTTTGCTTTTAGAGCTTTTTCCCGTATCTCAGGGGAGATTGTTTCAGGATGAAGCATCTCTTCATAAGTTGGACCAAAAGGAATTCTATTTTTGGACATTTTGTATCCCTCCTACATATCTATTTTTTAATAAATCTGGTTCCAGATTTACCCTCAACTGCCTCTAAGAGGTATTCAAGTGAAGCTATAACGGAGCTACCGCCCCTTTCAACAAAGGCAACAGCTGCTTCAACCTTGGGACCCATGCTGCCGCTTCCAAATTGACCTTCCTTCAAGTATTGCTTGGCTTGTTCTGTAGTTAAAACGTCAAGATTCTTCTGTTCTGGAGTACCAAAGTTTACCGCAACTTGAGGTACATCTGTCAGAATCATAAACAAGTGAGCACCCATTTGCTGTGCCATCAAGCTGCCTGCCCTATCCTTGTCAATTACTGCTTCTACACCTTTTAACATGCCATTTTCTTCGATTACAGGTATACCGCCCCCACCACCTGCAATAACGATATTGCCTTGATTTACCAGGGCCTTTATGACAGGTAATTCAACAATTTTCTTGGGCTTTGGAGAATACACTACCTTTCTCCAACCTCTACCGCTGTCTTCTATCCACTTTTCACCAGTTTGAGCCATTATCTCTTCTGCCTCTTGTTTAGTTAGAAATGCTCCAACAGGCTTTGTGGGATTTTCAAAAGCAGGGTCATCCTTGTCAACCAATACTCGAGTTAGGATAGTACACACCTGCTTATCTATACCCTCTTTACTTAGAGTATTGGTCATGGCTTGTGCAATCATATAACCTATAAAACCCTGACTTTCTGCTCCACAAGCAAAAAGCGGCATTGCCGGTACTTTATGCCTTGCTTCCATGTGCTGCACCAGGATATTTCCTACCTGGGGCCCATTGCCATGAGTAATTATTACTTTATATCCCTCTTTTATTAATTTGACTATATGCTCGCATGTTTTTTCAACATTGGTCATTTGCTCTTGAAATGTTCCCTTTTGCTTTGGCTGCAATATGGCATTGCCGCCCAATGCAACAACAACTGTGCTGCCCATAAGCTTCTCCTCCTCATTAAAGTTATCCTCCGGTTTACATCATGAACAGATCTAGATTTAGGTCCAGTCACACAAATAATAAAAACGTGCCACAGGAACCTGCCACGAGAACCGTCCCCTTGTCTTGCTTTATATTTTTTCTAGTACTTTTTCCAGCTCTTCCAGGCTTGGTGAAATTTTAATAGGTTCTCCGGCAGCCCTTATCCCATTGGCCACATCCTTGAGACCATTGCCAGTAATGCAGCATACTATAGTTTCCTTTGGGTCAACTAAACCTTCAGCTACTGCTTTCTTAATACCCGCAAAGGCTGTTACCCCTGCTGGTTCTCCAAATACTCCTGCATAGTTGCCTATATTCCTCATAGCTTCCAGTATTTCCTCATCTGATACATTTACTGCAATACCTTTTGTCTCTCTGATTGCACACAATGCCTTGTCAGGATTTCTAGGCACACCTACGGCAATACTATCAGCTATGGTATTTTCCTCCATGGGTTCAAATTCTTTATTTAAATGAAAGGCCCTATTGATGGGATAGCATCCTTCAGCCTGTACTGAAATTATTTTAGGTATTTTAGATATAAATCCAACTTCATAAAGATCCTTAAAGCCCTTCCAGACACCTGCAACTGTACATCCATCACCAACTGAAACAGCTACCCAGTCTGGCATCTCCCAGTTTAACTGCTCGGCAATTTCTAAAGAAACCGTTTTCTTACCTTCCACAAGGTAGGGATTTATTGCTGCATTTCTATTGTACCAGCCAAACTTTTCTATGGCATGGGCCGAGAGTTCAAAGGTCTCCTGATAACTGCCCTGGACACTAATAACTATTGCTCCAAATATTTTTAGCTGGGCAACCTTGCCTTGAGGTGCTCTCCCGGGAACAAAAATTACACTTTTTAAGCCAGCTGCCGCTGCATTTCCTGCTAATGATGACGCAGCGTTACCTGTTGATGAACAAGCAACAGTATCATATCCCTCCTCTAAGGCTTTGGCTACAGCTATGGCCGAAGGCCTATCCTTTAAGCTTGCAGTTGGATTTAACCCATCATCCTTTAAGTATAAATTGGCAAGCCCAAACTGCTGACCCAATCTATCAACACGATATAGAGGAGTCCAGCCTACCCTTAGGGGCGGTTTAGGACCATCAGGCTGTACAGGCAAGAAATCCATGTATCTCCACATGCTGTTGACCTTGCTTTCAGAAAGAATTTTCTTATTGATACGACTGGCAATATATTCATAGTCATAAACCACATCCAGGATACCTTTAGGTCCACATTCCTTACATGTGTATATTCCTGGTTCTACAGAAAATGTTTTATTACACTTAACACAACGGAGATGTTTTACATTTTTCATATCCGCTAACCTACTTTCAATGTTTAATGATACTTAAATTATAGCACAATTTTTTATTAAATGTTAATAATCTTAGCCTGCCTATTAAGTTATATTTAACACAAGATCTAAATTTTAAATATTAAAATAGGGGGAAATTTCTTACCCCCTATTTAATATTTAGATACCGTTAAATAGACTGCTTATAATTTTAGCGGCCATTCATTGTCATTACCATGACAGCCTTTGAAGTGTGAAGTCTATTTTCAGCTGCATCAAACACCACTGAATGAGGTCCGTCTATTACTGAATCTACTACTTCATTTCCCCTGTCAGCAGGCAGTGCATGGAGATAGATTACATCGTCCTTAGCCATGGCCATTTTTTCTTCAGTACAAATCCAGCTCCTATTAGCTTCTAATAGATCATCAACTACAACATCACTCTGGTTAGTTACCCAGCTGCCCCAGTTCTTGGGTATTACAATGTCTGCATCCTTGTAAGCTTCGGCTTCGCTGTTAATAACTGTTACTGAACCACCATGCTTTCTAGCATTCTCTTTGGCCTGATCAATAACCCAATCAGGAAGTGGATATCCTTCAGGATGGGCCAGGCAAACATCCATTCCGTATCTTGGGAAAAGAAGAACCTGGGATAGTGGTACAGAAATTGGCTTCTTATGGCTCTTGGCATATGCCCAGATAATTGATACCTTAAGTCTCTTTAGATTCTTTTTCTTCTCCTGCATTGTCATCAGGTCAGCAATGGCCTGTAGTGGATGATATAAATCACACTGCATATTGATAATGGGTACTCTTGAGTATTCTGCCATTTCCCTTAGGTATTTGTTGCCAATTTCCCAGAAGCAATTTCTGCAGGCAATTGCATCGCCATAGCTCGAAAGGATAATAGCTGTGTCCTTGGCTACCTCTCCGTGGGAGATCTGCATGGTGCTTGTATCTAGATAGTTGGCATGGCCACCAAGCTGTGCAAATCCCGCTTCCATTGAATTTCTTGTTCTTGTTGATTGCTCAAAAAACATTAAAAACATGGTCTTATACTGAAGATAGGGTGTTGGGATGCCCATTGCAAATTTTTTCTTCATGTCATAAGAAACATCTAATAGGGTATCTATCTCTTCCTTTGTCCACTCCTGTAATGTTATAAAATGCTTGCCTCTGAATTGTGATTTCATTGTTTAATATCCTCCTTATGTTGATTATATTTTTTATTTATTATCTACTAGGTTTTTTGTACTCTCTGGCATCTTATCAGCGTATTTGTTCACATAGATTGCAGGAATTACTGCATACATTGCTGCAGCTTTAACCAATTCACTCTTCCATGTTTTTTCATTGGGTGCATGAGCTTCCTTCTCTGCACCTGGACCAAATCCTATACAGGGTATTCCAAATCTTCCCATGATTGATACTGCATTTGTAGAAAATGTCCATTTGTCAACCAGGGGCTGACTGTTAAACAAGCCTTGATAGCTTTCAACTAATGTCTTAGTAGCTGGGTGATCCTCTTCTATGAGCCAGGTTGGGAAGTATGATTTTGTTGGATATACCAGCCCGGTATATGATTTTCTTTCATAGTCATACATATCTACTTCAGCATTGGCCTCCTTTACAGCAGGCAGATTTTTTATCTGCTGCAGTGCATATTCATAGGTTTCCCCTGCGGTAAGTCTTCTATCAACAGAGATGGTACATCCATCTGCAACGGCACACCTTGAGGGAGAGCTGAAGAATATTTCTGAAACCGTAAGGGTACCCTTTCCTAAAAAATCATGGTCCATTAGGTTTTCATTTAGTGCTCTTAGTTCAGTTAATATGGGAGCCATCTTGTAGATTGCATTATCGCCCCTGTCTGGAGCAGACCCATGGCAGCTAAGGCCCTTGGTGCTTACCTTTATCTCCATTCTACCCCTTTGCCCCCTGTAGATATTAAGGGAGGTGGGTTCAGTTATTACCACAAATTCAGGAACTACTTTGCCTTCATTAATAATATACTGCCAGCAGAGTCCATCACAGTCCTCTTCCTGAACTGTTCCGGTTACAACTAATGTATAGTCGCCTTCAAGTCCTAGATCCTTGATGATTTTTCCTGCATAGACCATGGAAGCCATTCCGCCTAACTGGTCTGAAGCCCCTCTTCCTATAATTACCTCATCATCCTCATAGCCTTCATAGGGGTCATAATCCCAGTTTTTTATTTCGCCAACACCAACGGTATCAATATGGGCATCCATGGCAATGAGATGCTTTCCGTGGCCTATGTACCCTAAAATGTTTCCCATTGGGTCTATATCAACCTTATCAAACCCTACTTTATCCATTTCTTCCTTGATACGCTTGATAACTAACTCCTCATTACAGCTTTCACCTGGTATTGCTATTAGGTCCCTTAAAAATCTAGACATTTCAGGCTTATACTCATTAGCCTTTTCTAATATCTTTTGAAAATCCAAGTTCATCTGCTTCAAACCTCCTGCTTTTAGTTTATTTTTTATATTATTTACTCCTTACCAGCTTAAATTGATATTTATCACCTCTAAAATATTGATATCCATAGTTTATAGGGATACCATTCTCATCATACATGACTCCTTCAAGATAAATCATAGGGGTATTTCCTCTTACCTCAAGTAAACGTGACACTTTTGATGGAGGCAAAACAGCATTAACTGTAGAAATATATTTGTTAGGCTTATATTTGGTATACTTATTAAGGAATTCATCCAAGGACTCACATTTATACCTTAGCTTAAGGAAATCCTTATCATTGTTAACCAAAAAGCCTGGGATTATGTCAAAGCAGTATATTACAGGCTCACCATCTGATAATCTAAGGCTTTCAATTTCATAGCATATATCTCCAAAGTTTAAGTTAAACACGTTGGCCATTTCTTCATCCAGTGTGGTTTCATGAATAGATAAAACTTTATCTTCTGCCAAATGCCCTGATTGACGTATAGAGTTGGTTAAGCTTTCTAGCCTTTCTATGCCAGCCACTACCTTGGAAGGGCTCTGACTGACATAGGCTCCTCTTCCATGCTTCCTTGAGATTACACCCATATTTTCTAAGTGAGTTAATGCTTCTCTTAGCGTACCCCTGCTGACTCCCAAAATTTTGGAGAGTTCAGGCTCGGAAGTTAGTTTTTCTCCAGGCTTAAAAACGCCTTCATCAATTCTTGCTTTAATTTCATCAGCTACGTCTACATATAGGGGTCGTCTCATAAATATCCTCCACTGTTAGTATTAGTGACACCTAGGGTGCTTAAATTAATCAATTGACTAATTGCCAGATTGTCTAACAATTTATATAAATATTCTATTCTCTATTTCTTTAAAAATTCCTGCATATTGAAGATAAAAAAATAACTTTTTTAAAAGGGTCAGGCTTGACAAATTGACAAAAATTAAAGAAACTGCGATTTAAACGGTAATTAAATCGCAGTTTAATCCATTATTATAGTCAATATTATAGAAGTAGTCATTTTGAAGCTTATGAGTTTTAGGTTTATGCGTTTCGTCCTGTATCTTCTGGAAGGATAATATTTAAAAACAATGAAACTAATGCTGCTATAACAATCCCTGAACCAGCAAATATCAGCTTAATAGACTCCGGGAAATACTGAAGTGCATTTGGGACCGATCCTAACCCTAGACCCAGTCCTAGAGCAACAGCAACTATAAGCAAATTTCTACGGTTTAACGGCGTCTTGGTAATTAATACAATACCAGATGTGGCTATCATGGCAAACATTATTATAGCTGCTCCACCCAATACGCTTTGTGGCATTACCGCTATTAAAGCACCCAGCTTGGGAAATAGTGCAGCTGCTATTAGGAATAATGCACCAATAGTTACAACATAACGGCTCATAACTCCTGTGAAGGATACGATACCTACATTCTGGCTGTATGAGGTGTTTGGAAGTGCATTAAATATTGCGGCAAAACTACTTGATAAACCATCAGCTATTATACCACCGGATAATTCCTTATCAGTAGCCTCTCTGCCGGCGCCACCTGCAGTTATACCGGAAATATCCCCTACCGTCTCAACAGTTGTAACAATAAACATGATTAACATGGCTGCAATTGCAGCCCAGTGGAAGGTCATGCCATATTGGAGAGGTGTTGGTATGGAAAACCAGGCTGCTTCTGCTACAGGTGCAAAATTCACTTTGCCCATTGGGATAGCTACTATATAGCCAACAACAATGCCAATTAGAATTGCTGCCATACTTATAAAACCTTTAAAAAACTGGTTGCAGAAAATAACCACAACTAGTACAAGGAAGCCTAAAAATAAATTAGAAAAGGACCCAAAATCCTCAGCACCTACGCCACCAGCAAAGTAATTTACTCCTGTTGGCATTAACGACAAGCCAATTGTTAATAAAACTGTACCTGTTACTACTGGAACAAAATACTTTCGTAATGTTTTTAAGAAGAAGCCTAAAACGGACTGGAATAAGCCCCCTATAAATGCTGCACCAAGGATTCCAGATAGGCCAAACTGACCTCCAATAGCTATAGAAGTAGGAACAAAACCGAAACTGGTACCCATTACAATGGGCAGATTGGCACCCACAGGACCAATTCTGTTAGCCTGGATGAGGGTTGTTATACCCGCTACAAGCATAGCACATTGAATCAAAAATGCCCTTTCACCTACAGTAAGTCCAAGTACACCAGCAATAATGATGGGTACTGTTACGTTACCGGCAAACATTGCTAAAACATGCTGCAGACCAAGTGGAACAGCTTCTTTTAGTGGTGGCTTATCATCCACATCATAAACAGCTTTCACAGTAGTTGGGCAACCTACCATTGTTTCCTTATCCATTTTCATTCCTCCTCGTTTTTTAATAGCAGCTAATCTTTGGACACAAATAAATCGCATCCGTCTAACAAGCTATTTTTCTACCAGCAATATTATGCCACCAAGTTGTTAGTGGCATTCCAGCAGTGGCATTCTGCCGGATTGATAGATTGTCAGACAATTCGTGATTATTATTATTCTCTTTTAATTTAAAAACTCCTTCTAAAAAAATCTAAAAGTACTAGTTATTTTCTGGTAATAACTGCTAATGATTTTAAATTTTTAAAAATTCCTTATATGGAGATTAGTAAATAAAGAGTCCCTCCTGCTGAAAAGCAATGAGGGAAAAATCTGCAATAACATCCTCTAATAGTTTTAAATCCAGGATAATTATATTGCACTTTGTTTTTTTCGAAAATGGCAGTTTTTCAATCTATGTTTATCCTTGGGTTCATTATCCTTATTTATAATACTTATACTGTTCTTCTCTTCTTAAAACCCTTAGGGCACCTAGAGCAAGGGCTTCCATCTCAAACTCTCCCGGATATACCATGACTGGAGCAATAAAACTTATCCTTTTCATAATATTTTCAATAAATAATTCAGAATGTGCTAACCCACCGGTTAAAGCAATTGCATCAATTTCACCATTTAGCACTACCGCACAACTGCCTATTTCCTTAGCCACTTGATATGCCATGGCTTCAAAAATTAGTTGGGCATAAGTGTCACCTTCATTAATCATTTCCTGTACTAATTTTAAATTGTTTGTTCTCAGATAGCTTACTAATCCGCCTTTTCCAACAGTTAAACCAATTACTTCTTTTTCAGTAAGGCCACTATTAAAACATAGCTCTACTAAACTACAAGTTGGTAAACTGCCAGCCCTCTCCGGAGAAAAAGGACCATCACCATCAAGGGCATTATTTACATCAATAACCTGGCCATTATAATGAGCACCTATGGAAATACCACCGCCCATATGAGCAACAATCAGACTGCATTTCTCATATTTCATTCCTATTTCAGAGGCAACCTTACGTGCTACGGCCTTTTGATTTAGTGCATGGAAAATACTTCTGCGTTCTATACCATAAAGACCGCTAACTTTTGCTATGGGATTCATCTCATCAACTACAATAGGGTCAACTATAAATGAGTAAATGTTATTTTCATCGGCGATGCTTTTTGCAATAAGAGCCCCTAGATTGGATGCATGTTCCTTTTCTGCATTTCTGAGTTCACTGCACATTTTCTCGTCTACCAAGTAAGTTCCCCCGCTTATAGGTTTTAGTACTCCACCCCTTGCCACAATGCAGTTTAATAAATTGGGGTTGACCTGTGTTTTCTCTAAAAACCTGTTTACGGCATCCTTCCTGTAGTCCAACTGCTCATTGATGGAATTAAATCTTTGAAGTTCAGAGATTTCATGTGATGAAGTCTCTTCAAATATCATTTTTTCTCCTGAGAATATTGCTAGTTTTGTTGATGTAGATCCAGGGTTTATTACTAGAATAAGTTCGTCATAATCATTAATCATATCTACCTCCATGTTGACTGCTTAAATTAAATTTTACTATACATTTATATCTGCAGTTACATAATTTTACTATGTAAATCCTTATGGGGAGAAGGTATAACTAATTTATCTGCCAGAAGCCCACTTTTTAGTACAGCATTACTGCCGGCTTCAACTGCCGAAGTAACAGCCCCAACATCCCCTGTCATGGTAATCAAAGCCTTTCCACCCATGCCGCGGGCTAGCCTTATCTCAATAAGCTCTATCTGGGCAGCTTTAATCGCTGTATCGCCAGCTATTATAGCTGATACTACAGAATAGGTTTCTATTATCCCCAGGGCCTTTATGCTTTTTACTGTTGAGGTTCCGCTAATTGCCGGAAATACTCCCTCATGTATATTGGGTATAATGTGTTTGTCAAGCAGGCTGCTCGTGCATATGTTAACTGCACTATCTAGCGAGCTTTTCACAGCCCCAACATCTCCTGCAACGATTATTATAAATTTACCTGGGCAAACAGAAGTAGCCTCAAGGATCTGTACGTTACTTGCCTTAAGCATTTTATCTGCCGCCTGATAACCTTGAGTAATATTATTCAACTCTAGCAAGCCTATGGCTCTTCCCATTAATATCATCAACCTTCTACTCTTTTTATTGTTATAGCAGTTGAAGAAACTTCCTCAACCATCCCACTTATGCTGGCATGGATATTAGCCCCTAAAGTGTTTTCAGCCATTGCACCAATTAACTGGCCCCTTTGTACCATTTCCCCACCTTGGACAATTGCATTGGCTGCCCTGCCAATATGCTGACTTAATGGTATTGAAACTCTGCTGATTACATGTTCTTTATCTATAAGGGGTGCTGGTACATCATATTTTGTCAGGCCCAGTCTTGCAATGAGCCTATTACCAGGAATCTTTCTCCACTGTCTTGCATAATTTGGTTCAATTGTTCTTAGCTCATGAGGATTTTTTATGCCCCTCTCCGTCAACAGCTGTTTAATCATTTTATTAACTCGCACTGGAGATAAATCCATGGGACATCCAAATTTGTCACACGCACTGCATTCAGAACATAAAAAGGCATTGGTCGCATGGGCTGTAACACAGCTCCCCCCTCCAACCAGGCGCATAATCTTATGTGGCTCTATATGGTGGCCTAAAAGATAGCGTGGACAAATATCCGTACATGCCCTGCATTGGCAGCAGGATGATGCAGCTCTTAAAATGGTAAACTGTAGTGTCTGCTGCATATGCTTAATAAGATAATGCTCCTGAGAAAGAACAATAATGCCCCCTGTAGTCTTGGTCACCCTGGCAGACGGATTCTGTATTTTTCCCATCATGGGACCTCCCTCAATAATTACCGGGTTCTCAACTGTTGGTCCCCCGGCCATTTCCATTAGCTCCTGAAACCCCGCTCCAATGGGTGCTTTTATGGTAAGAGGCTTTTCCACCTCACCTGTGATAGTAATATATTTGTCACACACTGGCACATCTCTTAAAGCAAACCATATATTTAATAGTGTTTCTACATTTAACACCACACATCCAACTTGAAGGGGTATGCCTCTCTCTGGAACAACCCTGCCAGTGACCTCGTGGAGAAGGACATGCTCATCTCCTGCAGGATAGAAATCATCCAGCAGGTGAATAGAAAGGAACTCCTGATGGTATAATGTCTCCTGAAGCCGCTTAACAGCTTCATGGTATTTTTGCTTCAGCACAATGATCCCCTTTTTTGCACCGGTATGATTAACCACAATCTCTAAAGCTTCCCAGAGTTTTTTAGCATACAGGCCAATTAATTGCTGGTCAGACCTCAGCAGCGGCTCACATTCCGCGCCATTTATTAGTACATACTCTACCTCGGCATCAATTTTTACATGCGTGGGAAATCCTGCTCCACCAGCTCCTACGATTCCAGCTTTTTTTACCTTTTCAACAAGATTCATGGTCATTCCTATCACACCTTTTAGGTTTATACTATTGAAAATGCATCTACCAGTACGCATCTCCTTTGTCTCGTAAATGATCTGGCAGAGGTAAGGCCTTCACCTGTTGGCCCTGCAATTGTAAATGTAGTGAACCCCTCACCGCCAATGCCTATCCCTGCGTAAGACGGAGCGTTTTTTACAAATAAAGTGGTTTGGATTGCCTTTGCAAATCTGGTCATATTGTCAACATTTTTTGAATGAATTACTGCAGTATGTCTGTATCCGTGCTCTACCTTTACTGCCATAGATATTGCCGTATCAATGTCCTTCACCTGAACCAGAGGCAGAATTGGCATCATAAGCTCTTCGGTTACAAAGGGATGGGTTACATCTACTTCAGCAATAATTCCTCTAATTGATTGGTGAACCTTAATGCCAATTTTATCTAATATAAAGGCCGCATCCTTGCCAATATATTGTTTGTTCGGTGCATATCTAACTGTTCCGTCCCCGGTCTCATCCCTTGTGAGCACCAGCTCTTCAAGTTTTTTAAGCTCTATGCCTTTAACCTCAACTGCGTCATTTTTCAGCATTTTGCTTTTCAAGATGTCAGCTATGGAACCAAGGGCAAATACTGCCTTTTCAGCTATACAAGGCAGATTATTATCAAAGGTAGCACCATCAACTATACTTTTAGCCGCCTTATCCAAATCAGCTGTGGCATCTACTATAACAGGAGGATTTCCAGCACCGGCTCCAATGGCCTTTTTCCCAGATTTTAATACAGCCTTCACAACGCCTGGTCCCCCTGTCGCGACTATCAAGCGTATCTTTTCATGCTGCATAAGCTCTTCAACTATTTTAATGCCTGGTTCAGCCACATAAGATAGTAGGTTTTCCGGCCCCCCTGCCATTATAATTGCATTATTTAAAATTTCCAGTGTTTTTCTTGAAGTCTCCTTTAATGAAGGATGGGGGCAAAACACAACCGAGTTTCCGGCAGCAAGCATACTAATTCCATTATTAATAATGGTGGCAACAGGATTAGTTGCAGGGGTAATAGCACAAATCACGCCAAAGGGAGCCATCTCTACTATGGTAAGACCCTTATCTCCCGAAAATGCATCAGTTTTTAGGTCAATGGTGCCTGGAGTTTTTAATGCTGCAATCTTATTTTTGATTATTTTATCAGCTGCTCTGCCCATGCCTGACTCTTTTACAGCCATTTCGGCTAAAAGCTGTGCATTTGCAACTGCTGCCTCTCTTATAGCCGCTATTAAATCCTCACGTTTTTCTATGGGCATTACACCAAGCCTTTGCTGTGCAATCCAAGCTGCTTCAACAGCATCATTTGCATTAAGGAACTCGCCAGGTGGCTTCTTATTAAGATGGTTTTCCCTTACCATCTCTTTAACCACGGAATATACAAGTTTTTCAATAGCAGCACTGTCAATTCCCATTCTCCTCTTCCTTTCCTTGATAAAGTAAAACAAAACTTGGCTTGCGCCAAGTCCTTGACATCGGCGGAAGCCTTAGTCTTTGTGAATACTATCTACCTTGTGGAACTTATACTTTCTGATAGTGTAACAAAAACCTCGGCAAATATCGGCTTTTTAGTTTTGAGGGCAAACAGCTTTTATTGCTGCCTCAGCAACCTCCATATCCTCTTCCACGCTTCCCCCCGAAATACCCAGCCCACCTATTAATACTCCATTGGAATACAGAGGATAACCTCCTCCAAAGATTACTATTCTGTTGTTATTTGTGTTTTGAATTCCATAAAGAGCACCCCCCGGCTGGGACAGATCAGTAAGCTTATGTGTTGGAAGTTTTACACCTACAGCAGTAAAGGCTTTATTAGCTGCAATGTCTATACTAACCAGGAGTGCATCGTCCATTCTGTGAGACAAAACCAGATTTCCTCCAGTATCTACAACACTTATAACCATAGGCACGCCAATCTTTTTTGCATGCTGCTCAGATGCTTCAGCAAGTTTTTTTGCTATTTCAAGCAAACCCTTATCCACATAACCATTATCATCTGCCATTTGTCTAAACACCTCCCTAGTAATAATGCCTACCAATGTGTTAAACTCTTCCACCCTGGCCATGACATAAATCATATCCGAAAGTCTATTTAAATATTTTAAGATTATGGGGTTAACATATTCTGCTGCAGCAAGGCTTATGGTGCGCCTTTCCGCCCGCCTGACTATAGTCCTTGCCAGATCAAAAGCCCCGGATGCTAGTGTTGCTCCCGGATATACAAATCCCCTTTGCGGAGGTCTTAGTGCTTCAAGTCTGTCTATGTTTTTTTCCAACCAGCTGACATGTTCTTCATCAAGAGGAATTGTGCCTGCAGGCTGATTATTACCAGCCAGCTCTGCTGAGATTATAAACAGATCTTTCATTATTCTTCTTGATATGTTCTTCAAGTCATCTGAAGCTGTTAAGTTTACCGCCATGCTAAGGGCAGAGCTAGCTTCATCAATGGAACCATAGGCTTCAACCCTCATATGATCCTTTGCAACCACCGTTCCTCCAAGCAAACTGGTTAAACCCATATCACCTTTTTTTGTATAGATTTGAACCATGCCAATCACCTCTTAAAGAGCCGCATCACTTGGTCTCTTATTATACCTTTTGCACTTCAATTGAATCAATTATTCCTACAACAGCAACATCCGTAACCCCGTTATTTCCCGTTGCCTTGCGAGCTGAACTGCCGGTAATTATCAAAACAGTTTCTCCGATTCCAGCTCCTATGGTGTCTACAGCAATCATGGGCCCTGGCAGCTGCCTGTCTGGGATTATTTCCATTGGATCTACAATTAATAACTTGGAGCCAACAAGACTTTGGTCCTTTTGAGTAGCCACAACGTTCCCAATTATTTTTGCTAAATACATGAGCTTACCTCCCACCATGTTTATTCTATTCATATATAACCTCAATGCCATGCTGTTTGATCATATCCAGTGCCAGAGGGGTAATTATTGAATTATTAGCCACTTTCAAGTATCCTTTATCTATTACATCCGGGGTAATGTCCATGCTGGCAACAATATTTTTCTTGTGCTGCATACTGTAACTAGCTTGAGGTTTATTTGAGGAATAACTAAGAGTTTTTGACAAGTGCGAAATATTAACCAAAACTATTCCTAAGCTTTCTAATCTATTTAGATTGTCACCTGCCATTTTTATGATCCCAGTACTGGCGGGTGCCCTTGCTTTTCTTTTTCTTTCTTCATCCTGAACATCTGCGGCATTTTTTGCTGCAATCACTTTAATTCCTCTGGTTAAGGCAGCAATAATCAGACTGGTTGTTCCAGTATCACATATACCATTTGCCAGCTTGGCCGTGGTATTGATTGTCAACACTGGTATTAAAACAGCATCAAAATCATTAAGTCTTCCATAAAAGCTGCTTGTGGCTATTCCATTCCTAATAATTTCTACTGGATTAATTCTGGAGAACACCTCATTCTCCGGATAGATACTGGAGGCAGCATGGGACAAAAAAATCGTGATATTTGCCCAATCTGTCATTTCAGCAAGCTCCCTTAAGCTCTGCTCAAAGCCTATTGATCCACCAGTATAAATTGCCAGTATGTTTTTTTTCTGCAAGCAATTTGCCTTATGACTCTTTTCTTGACTGTTTATTTTATTAATTACTTCTCTAGCAATAATCTTAACCAAATGGTCTATATCCATGAAAGTCACTTCCCTTCACAGAGTTATACAATAGTGCAAAGTCCCCGGTTTTCACGCCTGCTGCATTGGCTTCATCCGTATCAATATGAAGTTCTAAACGATACTGGTCATCTACCCGAGCAAGCACATTGTTAAAAATAAGTCCTCTATCACCATTGATTATAACCCTAACCCTGTCCCCATCCTTGATCCCCAGTTTTTTAGCATTAATGGTGTCAAAATGAATATGCCTCGCTGCCTTGATAACACCTTCTTCTAGTTTAAGGCATCCGACAGGTCCCACCAGCACAATACCGGCGGAACCTGTCAGCTGCCCCGAGTCTCTTAATGGGGGTGTAATGCCCAGATGAAATGCATCTGTTTGAGAGATTTCTACCTGGGATACCTTTCTTACAGGAGCTAAAACTCGAACATTAGCTAGAATGTTTTTTGGACCAAGCAAGGTGATGGTTTCCTTTGCTGCATATTGGCCCGGCTGCAGCTCATTACGAAACTGCAGTTCATAACCTTTTCCAAATAAAACATCTATGTCTTTTTGACTTAGATGGGCATGACGCAGGGACACACCAATAGGTATTTTCAGGTTTAGCCTATTTGTAATATGTTTGTCTTTAATAGTTTCAAAATAGAGCCTATCTATTACTGTTTCTACTACTAATTTGGTTAATTCTTTGTTATCCATAGAACACTCCCCCATTACACCCCGTTTTTGCTATATCGTATTGACTCACACCTATAGTTTTGGCAGCATTTTTTCCACATCTGCATGAGGCCTTGGAATTACATGCACAGCCACCAGCTCCCCAACCTTCTGGGAAGCTACGGCTCCTGAATCAGTTGCAGCCTTTACTGCTCCCACATCTCCCCTTACCATTACAGTAACTAAACCTGACCCAATTTTTTCGTAGCCAATGAGAGTAACGTTTGCAGATTTAACCATGGCATCAGCTGCTTCTATTGCACCTACCAGGCCTTTTGTTTCGACCATGCCTAGCGCTTCACCCTTCATTCCTATTCCTCCTTGTTTTCTTTTTCCTTATTGTGAATACAGTTTATTTTAGGTTCTCCCTTTTTCCTTGAACAGCAAGGATCACCACAAAGGTTGCAAATCTCCCCTATTTCCTGAACTTGTTCAGTTGTTAAGACTTTAGTCTGAACTTGAACCTTTTTTACAGAATTCATTGTCATGTTTTCTGGAGAAGCAATCATATTGTCCAGAGCTTCATGGGGTCTAGCTATTACATGAGCTGCATATACTCTGCTTACTCTAGCTGCAGCCACTCCTCCTGCTGATACTGCCGCCTTTATAGCACCTACATCCCCTATCAGCTTCACTACAACCATGCCTCCGCCCTTTGTAAGTTCCATGCCATCCAGGGTTACATTAGCAGCCTTTGTCGCTGCATCTGCAGCTTCTACAGCTGCAGCAAGTCCTATGGTTTCAATTAATCCAATTGAGGTTTTCAATCTTTCCACCCCCTATATCTGCTGGTAACTCAACATTTTTTGTACTTCCCTGGCAACAGCTTTAACTAGGTCCTCAAACTCACAATTTACATTATTACCCTTGGAAAAATCCTGATTTAGCTCTTTAAAGGGGATTCCCTTGACCATGCGAGCTGCATTAGAGCCTATAACTCGCCATATTTCTAATCTGCCCTCAGTACCAGATACATAAAATAGCGGCTTATTAAAGCTTTGCCTGTTCTGACTTACCGCAATACTATGATCACTGCCTACTCCTATACCTGCTTCAAAATGGGACACAGCAGCAGCTTCTATAGCCAGGGTCACAGCATCTCCCTCGCTCAAAATAATCCTGTAGGGTATGCCTTCTTCCTCAAGGCCGGCTGTTACCTCTCTGATTAAAGGTTTATTATCAAAATTTTTATCAATAGCAATGCAGACATGTGGTTTTACCATTCTTTTTTCCAGCATACATTCACCACTTTTCATCTGCAGCTGACAGGACCAAACCTGTTGCAACTGCATTTCTGGGTCCCTCTGTCCCCCTGATGTTTCCTTGACCGCATACAATGCCGTAATCAGCAAGACCGTCGGATATGATCTCTGGTATCTCAAAATCCAGGGCAGAGCCTCCCACCAGAACCACATATTCAATATGCCTGAGATTACCGGTAGGTGATATTTGTTTTAGGGCACGAATAGTATTCTTTAAAAACACCTTCTCCTTGGCGGACCTTCTAAGGTTTCTGATTTTATCTAGTGTATGATTGCCTGGGATGGGCACAAAGTCATCTTCACCTCTTATTATGACTACCCTTGCGAAAAACTCTGGCGCCAAAGGCTCTTCAAAAAACCTTACTGTCTGATCCTCTAATCTAATATGAAACAGACTTTCAACCTTTCCCAGAGGAAATTTCTTTATTTCTTCTGAAAGATTTAAATTGTCCAAACCTAGACTAGAGTTAATGAGCATGGTTACCATATCTCCCGCACCTGCAAGGTGAATTGAACTGATTTTTCCGTCAGCATTAATAATTGCAGCGTCAGAGCTTCCACCTCCTATATCTAAAATGGCAAGGGGTTTTGTGGTTCCTGGGGTAGTAAGGGCACCTAATAGAGCCATGCCAGCCTCCACTCCAGCTATAACAGTTTTGATGCCCAGCTCTGCTGTCAGCCGCCTTGCCAGCTCTTCCATAGGAAGACGGTTGGTCTTGACCATGGCTGCCAGGGCAACAGCACTTTCAGCTGAAAATTCTCCTGCAAGGCCCCCCTTAACCCGCTGGGGCACCAAGGTATCCACAGCAAGGATATCCTGGATTTTCATTTCTGAGAGATTCTGAGAGGTCAGGGTGCTCATAACTGAACGCACCCTTTCCAGCATACCTCCTACATTTGTGCCCGGTTCACCATATACGTTAACAAGGGGTGTAACTCTAGCTACAGCGTCCATAATTGCCTTACTGCCATCTTCTATGTTTATTGTTTCATTTAGCCTCTCACCCTGTAAGACAATGGATCCTACTGGAATTTTCTTTTCCTTAACATCCCCCAGGGGGGTTTTAATAACTACAGCCGACCTGTTTCCAATCAATGCCCTGGCAATCGGTACCACCATTTTTGTTTCCTCAGGAGATAAATCAAATATAGTTGCAATCCCATAGGGATTGGATAATGTAGTAATTGTTTTACCTTGAGGAGCAACCTCAACAGCTGCCTGCATACCCATGGGGACTTTTTCTATACTATCAACCTCATCTATGATGGGAATTTTTTCTGTTAGTCTATTGGCAATTAAAACTGCGTCATCTCTTTTAACTACTACGCCTTGTATTTTTAACCCGCGTCTTGTCTGCTCATTAATGATATTGGCAGCATCCTCATAATCAAAACCCTCTGGTATAATGCAAATTACAGGTTCTTCAGGTTTCTTTTCGGAAAGCTCTGTTATTAGAGTAGTTACGCCCCTGCCGATACCTATTCCGCCCGGAGTTGATGGATTGTGTCCAATCATGGTTGATTCAGTAATAATGGTTTCTGAAATGGTTTCCATGGCCAAATCGCCAATTACCGGTGTAGCCTCATTTATTCTTATTACATCTATATCAGTAATTTTCATGTTAGCCTTATTCAGGGCTGCAGTTAGTGCAAGGACAACTCCAGGAATATTTTCTGTGGTACCTTTAATACCCGTTGTCTTTTCAATGGAGGCTGCTAAAAATTCAATGCTCCCTTTTTCAGTAATTTTTGCAAGGCATACCTCTGTTGTTGAGTTGCCTATGTCGACTCCAGCTATAACTGCCATCTAAATCACCTATTCTGTACGTAATCTATTCCTGCGCTTATATACCTCAGCAGCTTCTTTTATGAAACCAGCATTAATCTTTGCACTATACTTGTTTTCTAGTTCACCTGCTATATCTAGAAGCTCATTTTCTGTTGAACGGTATGGACGCAAGGCATTATAGATTTCCAATATTCTTTCATCTGGAATGCGGGTTAGCTCTGCAGCCCTGCGCAAATTGTTGGCAAACTGAGGTCTATTTACACCTTCGGCTATCTCTGCCTGCATAAGCAATGTTTCCCCTGTGATTCTAAGATCATCCGATGTTATCTCACCAGTTAAAACATTATTTAGTGTAATACTTGCCAGATTTTTCCCCCTGGGAGTTTTTACAAGATCGGGTCTTTTAGTGGCAAGGGGATAGTCTCTATCTGGATTGAGGTCCCTTTGATTGGCAGTATTTGTTGATGTTTCTGAAGTATCTGCTTTTACCTGGTCACTTCCCAGGCCCAGCTTCATCAGGGTTTCACGTATCATATCTTCTATTAACTTTTCTTGTTTCACGGCAACCACCTCCCTTTAATTAAACTGTACCTTCAGCTCTTCTGACCTAGCTCCCATTTCTACATGTCCGGTTTCCATTATATGTAAAACAGCTGCTTTGGCCTGATATCTAGGTCTGGCCATTTGGTCGTTTTTAACAGGTACCGGATTAGGAGACTCACCTTTGGCGTATTTGGCTGCATTCTTGCCTATTGCCCTGTATTCACTTAACTCCAGCAGGGGTGCCTGGGGAAATAGCTCCAGATTGGAAAGGGGTGCCAAATCCCTTTGATGAATTACAGTTGTTCCCTTGGATTGGATTCCAACAGCTACCCCTGAGCCTGACAATTTAGCCCCTTCGTGGGCTATAAAAGCCACATCTGATGTCTTCTTAACCCTTATAACCCTTACCCCTAAACCCTCTTCTTCAATGCCGGCAAAAATTTCTCTTAACACCTTATCATGTGGAATATTGGTAATTGTCTCAGTTTGATGAAGGCCAAAAGCCGGAGAAAGGGCAACCACAACTTCATCCTTTTTTGTACCCATCTGGGCAGGGCCTATGACTTTAAAGGTGAGATTATTTCCCGTATAATTATACGCCTTGAAGCTGCTTTCACTTTCCTGCATGCGCCTGATAACCTGTGCCGCTATTTCTCTTATCATTTGTTCACTAATCTGCATTTTTATTCACTCCTTTTTACAAAATCCAAAGGGTATCTATTTAACCTTTAGAGCAGCACTAATATTTTTAATTTCTTCCCATCTTTCATCACTCATGCGATAGCCGGAGCCTGGTCCCTGGTAGTCATTTTTATCATTAACCGCACTAATGACGTTAAAGGACGCATCCAAAATCGCAGAAGTATGCAGGTAATCACCTGATACTCGCTGTTTAAGCATTCCCAAAACATTTTCGGCTGCATCACTAAAACCACCCTTTGCAAGGGCCTTGGCTATGTCAAGACCAGTAATTCCCCTTTTCATCATGTCTTCTGCAGCTTTTAGGTCCTCAACCACATTACGCTTTGGCATATCCTTGCTGCCATGGGCATATGTGGCCGCTTCAACTTCCTCATCCGAAATCTTTGGAAAACCAAGTTCTTTAAACACAACCTGGAGAGCTCGTGCAGCCTTGTTTCTAATGCTGACTATTTCTTCTTCTGTAACAGGCTTAAGGCCACCATCAACTTTTAGGTCCCTCTGAAGAACTAAGTAATCATCAAAGTCATCGGAATCAAAGTTAGAACCAGCAAACATATTGTCATAATTTGGTACTGCACTAAAACCTGAAAATATGAAATCTGTGCCGGGAAGAAACTGCATCATGGTCCTAGCCGTTCTTCTAATATCGGAGTGGGAAAAAGTCTGGTCATTTCCTGAAGCAACCTCTAAATCCAGCATGGTAGTAACCAGATTTTCTGCTAGCACAGCCCTGATACCTGAGGGGACAGCACCAGGTACACCTATACAGCTGATTGAACCGTTTTGGAGACCCTGAACTCCTGCAGCTTTTGAAAGCATCACGCAGCGGACCTCTAAATATAACATTGATTTGCCTTCCGCATTACCCATCTGCACCTCAGAACCAGTCCCTGAGGTGAAACGCATTTTTAAACCCCTTGATGCATAAGCTGAAGCCAAAAAGCCCTTAGACCATGGAGTGTCATCCCCATCAACAAATACTTGTTCAGTACCGTAAACAGAAATTGTTTCTGCATAAGTGGTGATGCCTCTCATGCCAAGAAGGAGTTCAGTAGCTTCTTCAAGGGCACATTGGGTTAACACTCCTCCCCTGCCTACCTGTCCTCCGACCTGCAAGGACAGGGCATTAAAGGGTGCATATCTGACTACACCTACTGTTGTCTCCATTTCATCAAATCCCCTGTATGAAGCCTCTGCAGCATCAGCAGCTATAAGGACCGGATTGTCAGCAACATTTGTGACATGGCACTGGTTTGAAGGGGTTTTCCTAGCCCTCATCTTTTGTAGAGCCATCATCATTTCCACTACATTGAGCTTATCCATAATGCTGGTTATTTTAGCTGGAGTCAGTCCCCTGACAAGTCTTACTACATCTTTACGTGGTGTTGAAATGTCACAAAGCATCTTAGCAATGACAATGTCATCATACGACATTGCCTCTTCAGCTATTGAGATATCAATAGCATAATCAGCAATGAATTGATCTATCATGTCAAACCTGTCTCTTGTTTTGCCGTCTAGTTCAACTATCACATTATTCTCTATTTTGATACTTGGCTTAGGGTCGTTGGGGCTGCCCATGGCAATGAGACCAACTTCAGGCCATTCATGCACGAAGCCGTCCTTGTTAACAGCTCTTTCTGCCAGCACTTGAAATCTTTTAGATCTTTTCATCGAACTACCACCCCTTATACATATGGTTTAGTTAAGGATTTAGCAGGCGCAGACATTGTATTAAGCAAACTTAATCCTACTTCCCTGGCTCCTATAACAGCCTGCCTAACGGCCCCTGAATCTCCAGTAACCATTATAATAACTTCATTGGAGTAGCTGGTGCCCTTTCCTGGACTGGCATAGCCAACTACTTCTACATTGGCAGTCTTAACTGCTGTATCAGACATGAGCACTCCAATTGCTGCAGGGGCTCCCACAATTAGACCAAAGGCTTTTCCTGCTGGAGCATTAAAGGCTTTTTCTATAGCGCAGCTGGCCCTGGCAGTATACTGAAGCTCCAAATGTCCAGCATCATTTGCATAAACGTCACCAAAAGTCCTGTCTAACTCTTTCAAAGTTACTTCAACGGCCCTTCTCGCATCGGATACTTCCTCAGCACCAAAGATAATCAGGCAGCCATGACCGGCTCCCCCTTTAGTGTCTCTGGCCAGTTCAATGCTTACAATTTCAGTATTGGTAGCCTTAACGGCTTCATCTGCCGCCATGATTTGTGGTCCAGCTCCAGTTCTGGCACCTATAATACCAATTGATCTATACTTTTTTTCGATTCCCATTTTTTCATGAATAGCCGGATCAAGATTGGCTATAACCAAACCAATGGTTTCTCCTATTGCAGTTCCAACAAATTCAGTCATGCCGCAGCTTTTATAACCACCGTCACTTGCTTTTACGGTTTCTCCCGATGATGTCTGGTTTTTTATTTCCTCAACAACTCTATCTAAAATTTTGTCAAATTCCATGAAGATCACCTCCACATTTATTTATCTTGTTTGGGAAGAATTTTTTCCACATCTGTGTGTGGTCTTGGAATTACATGTACAGAAATAATTTCACCTACTCTCTTTGCTGCAGCGGATCCAGAATCTGTTGCTGCCTTTACAGCTCCCACGTCACCTCTAACCATTACAGTTACTAATCCGGAACCAATTTTTTCATAGCCAACTAAACTTACATTTGCAGCCTTTACCATTGCATCGGCTGCCTCTATTGCTGCTACTAAACCCTTGGTTTCAACCAATCCCAATGCTTCATGACCCATTTTAAATCCCCCTTTGTAAATATTTAGGGTAGGCAGCTAACACATAATATTTTGCTGTCTACCCTTAGATCTATTAGATATTTTCCTTTTGTGCCCCCGATACTTTTGGTGGGAAAAAGTCTGGTACAATGACGGATAAATACCCTAAACCAATGCCTATAAATAATGGAATGCCCACAGCAATGGGGTCGCCACCGCCGAAGTATGATGCGCAGGCTGCAAAGGCAGCTGGTGCAGTTGCAAAGGCCGGAACATTAATCATATATGTCATTATGAAAGCGATAACTGCAACTAAAACAGCAAGCATAACTAATCCCCCGCCTATCTGACCCCATAAAACTACACAAAGATAACCCAGGATAATACCTGACAACGCTGGGGGAACACTCTTTTTAATAGCCTCGGCATTACCACCAGTAAAGAAGAACAAAGCCCAGCCAACAAACGCCGGCCATGTTAAAATGTTAAATGTTCCTGAAACAAATGTCCAAATCCCTGCCAGGACACCTATTACAATTGCTAAAGATAAATACGGCATGTTTTCACCTCCTATTTCCCAGCTAATGCCCTGGCGCCCAGGGCATCTGCCGCAAGTATAGCCGCATAAACCATCTCAGCATTAACTGGAAACGGCTCATTATGAATTGTCTCTCCTTGGACAACAGATGCCTCAGCAATACTCATAATTTCATCTTCTTTAATTTCATCTATGCCAATTTGCTTTAATGTTACTGGTAAACCAACTGAACAGCAAAAATCTATGACCTCATTGATTTGTGCTGTTGACCTTTCTTCTAGTATTAGTTGAACTAGTGTCCCAAAGGCTACCTTTTCGCCATGGTACTCACCATGGGTTTTTTCAAGAACCGTTAAACCATTATGGACTGCGTGGGCAGCTGCAAGCCCCGAGCTTTCAAAACCAAGTCCACTTAGAAGAGTATTTGCTTCAACAATCTTTTCTACCGCCGGAGTCACAACTCCCTTTTCAATAGCCAGTTTAGCCTGAAGACCGTATTCTAATAAAAGATCATAACAAAGCCTTGCTAATGCCAGGGCTGCCGCCGTGGAACTTCCACCTGGAAGATTGCCTGCAAATGCTTTTGCACATGCATCTGCCTCAAACCAGGTTGCTAGTGCATCGCCCATTCCCGACACAAACAGCCTTGCCGGTGCTTTGGCAATTATAGCCGTATCAACCAAAACTAAATTAGGATTGGTAGGCAGTACCAGATATTCTTCAAATACACCTTCTTCGGTATAAAGAACAGATAGTGCGCTGCATGGTGCATCAGAGGCAGCAATAGTTGGGATAATTGCGACAGGGATTCCCATGTAATGAGCAACTGCCTTTGCAGTATCAAGGGCCTTGCCGCCACCTACTCCTATGATCACATCTGCACCTTTAGCTTCAGCCACCTGCTTTAACCTCATGACCTCCTGCTTGGAACTCTCACCTTTAAATGTTTCAAAGACCCATTCAACACCTGCATTAGCTAAACTCAGCTCCATGGCTTCTTTACAGCAGCTAATGCCTCTGTTTCCTCCAGTAATTAGAGCTTTTTTACCCAACAAACTAATATGCTTTCCAACTTCAGCTATTGCTCCCGCCCCTTGAACGTAACGACCTGGTGCTATCATTACCTTGCTCACAATTAATACCTCCTATTTTAATATCAACCCACAAATACCACCCTAACCTGGCCACTACCCTCCTTCATAGATGGTTTTTCGTTTTTAACCTTTGTGCCTGATTATTCAGTATTTTTTTGATTTTTTCCTCTGGACAGGGTTGTATTCGTGTAGCATATTATTGTCAAATAATTTCCGTAGGGTTCTGCTCTGACTAAAACAAAAACTGGAATATTTCTACCCATATAGCACTCTGTTGGCAAAAACAAGAAGCATTTTAGTTTTTTAAACTAAAATGCTTTAGATTTACCTTTAAATAAATTTTCATTTCCCCATCCCACTTGAGTAGTACTCAGTTTTTTGGATGGCTGCAAATAACCTGCCGGAACCGACTTGGCGGCATACCTACTGCACGGGTAAAGACTCTGCTGAAGTAATTGGGGTCTGAATAACCAACCTTACGTCCTATTTCAGATACCGGAATATCCAGATTATTTAATAACTCTTTTGCCTTTTCAATCCTGATCTTAAGTATATATTCTGAAAAAGTGCTGCCGACTTGGTCTTTAAAAATTCTACTAAAGTAATCAGGACTTAAATAAATCACCTTTGAAAGATTACTAAGGGTAAGCTCAGAATTATAATTCTCCTCAATATATTCAAGGACCTTTTGAATCGGGCTGGATACTGATTTTGTTTCCGTTGAGTTTACGATCCGCAGTCCAGTTTCTCCAAGTTCTAAAATCCAGTTTTCAAGATCATCTATTGATTGGCAAAGTTCTATTTTCCGCGCAAAATCATAGTAGACACTAGATTCACCGAATTGGTCCCCTTGCAGATTAATACCCATACTACGGGCAAATATTATCAAAATATTTATCAAACGAGCCTTAACCAAGTATAAATCAACATTACTATCACAAGACAACTGGCCTAGAAAATGTTTGAACAGCACCTTCACTTGACCAATGTTACCTTGTTTTAATGCTTCAACTAAATTATTATCACCAGTACTCTGGGCCATTTCTATACTGTTTAGTCTTTCTCCTAACTCCCCAATATGGACTACGTGCTCAGAGCCTAGATAAAACATACCCAAGTCAGCTGCTAATTGAGCCTCCCATACGGACCTGGGAATTTCGGAAATATCTTTACATGTATTTCCTAGTCCAACAGTTACTCCTAATGACAACTTTTCTGAAGCATTGTGTATTATTTCATTTGCTATACTGTAGAGATCCTTTTCAATATCTACTGTCGTGGTTCCTAATAAACCCAATAACAGCTTATCACCAATGGGTAAGCACAGCCCGTAACTATATTTCTTAAGTAGATCTTCAATTAATTGCTGTAAATTATAACGAGCTAAATCTGATACAGTATGTAAAGGATCATTTAAATTATTATGTTCAATATATACTCCAAAGGCAGCCTGGGGTAATACTTCTAACTGTAAAATATCAGCCTGCCTTTCAATCCTTGACCTTTCCTCCCAGGTGCCAAAGGCTAAGCTTAAACCCAGATTTAATCTAAGCCATGGTAATGCCTCCTTAAGCTGGCGCTCAAGTTTTAACTGCTCTGTCTCACGCAATTTTTCTTGCGCGATCAATACCTGTGCTTTATTAAGCGCTTCTAGGAGGTCTTTTGAACCAAGTGGCTTTATTAAATAATCCATTGCCCCAACTTTAAGTGCTTCCTTAGCATACTCAAATTGATCATACGCTGTAAGAAAAATAATAACAGAAGAGGGTGATTCTTTTTTAATGTGACTGGCTGCGGTTAAACCATCAATACCTGGCATTTTTATATCAAGCAAGATTATGTCAGGTTTGAGTTCAGCAGCTGTACTGATAGCTTCTTTTCCATTCTTAGCTTCTCCAACTACTTTGTACATGTCTTCATAGTGCTTAAGCATAATTGGGATAGCTTCTCTTTCCAACCACTCATCATCAACAACAAGTATCCGCAGTTGTTCATGGTTACCATTCATTTTTTCACAGCCATTTCTTTAGTATTATTTATTTGGAGAGGAATCCATATGGTGACAATTGTACCTTTACCCACTTCGCTAAAAATTTCCATAAAATCATTACAATTGTAGCAATGCTTTAAACGCTGTTTAACACTCCTTAACCCAAGCCCCTTTGTAAGGCCTGCTAGCGATCGACTAGAATCAAGGCTCTGCATTATCCTTTCTGTATCCATTCCTATGCCGTTATCAGTTATCTTAATACATACCATGCCTTCGATCTTTCTAGCCTCTATTGTTATGTTTCCAATATCTTCCCTAGGCTCAATACCATGTACAATAGCATTTTCTACGATTGGCTGTAACGTCATTATTGGTATCATTACCTCTAAAACATCCTCTTCAATTTCTATTCTAAAATCTAATTGATCTCCGTAACGAGTCTTCTGAATAAACAGATAATTTTCTATGTATTCTATTTCTTCGTGTAGAGGTGCTAGTTTATCTATATTTTGCAGAGTACGCCGCAATAATCTGGCCAGTGCATGTATCATTTCTTCCGTCTTACCAGCTCCTTCAATTAGTGCAAGCCGACTTATTGCATTGAGAGTGTTAAATAAAAAGTGGGGGTTTATCTGAGACTGCAGGGCACTAAGTTCTAATTGATGCATAACACGTTCTTTTTTAGCACTATCCTCTACTTGTTGAATAAACTTCTGATGAGTTATTTTTGAGACACTCATTTCAACAATGTATTTTGCAACTATCTGCATTAGCTCACCAGCTGCTCTACATGTTGTCTCTGATACTACTTGTATTTCTTTAAAGGCATTCTCTAACCTGTCAGGGTCTATATCAAATTTAACGGCCATTTGGCGAATTTGCCGTAATTTTTGAGGAGATGGTTTTTCAAAAAGCACCTGCCCGCTTAAAACAGCTCCCCAATATACATCATCAATAATAAGAGGCGTCGCCATATCATTAAGTCCACAGTGGCACTTGTATAAATTAATATCTCTACATTTGCAAGCTATCTTTCCACCAATACTATCTGATTTATAACAACCCTTCAACCCTTCCTTGGATGAACGGATTAGACGGCAAAAATTTGTAAAGTTGCTTGGTTTTGTAATAGGAATACCATCCACATCCGACACAACCGCACCCATACTTGTTGCCGCAGAGAATTTATCTATTACTTCCTGAAGACGCGAAATATCTATCACTTCTCTTAGATAACCATCTACCTTTAACCCATAAATACTATCTTTCATCAATCGTCCACCCCTCTTGTGGAAAGAGTACCCTTTAATACTAATATTGTCCCATGGCTTATTGTAAGTCAATGTTTAATTATCCTTTCTGTTTGTTTTATGTAGGTTATTCCTAGTCTTAGTCTACATTAATAAAGTAATTAACAGATTAGGCACATACTTCGGCTAACCTCTAGATAATTAATTGTTTTATTAGCACAATATTGTCATTTTTCATTTGCAGGTTACTGTTTACTAAATAAAAAACTGCCATGGCATAACCACAGCAGTCAAGTTCACATCCTACGCTGTTTTGGTACTATCAACCCCCACATCGGACTTTCACCGACTAGTAAGCACCCATGCTAAGCGCACAACAAGATAGCTTCCCCTATTTTTATAAGGGAAGCTATCTTAAATGCAAAGCTATGTTCTTATATAAAACTTCAAGTGGCGCTAAAAAATCAAATAATAATTTATCTATCCATTAACCTTAAAGTGCATTTTTATATATTTGAATTATGTCTTCCAAGGTAGCAGTTCTTGGATTAGTTAAACAACAAGCATCTTTCATTGCATTTTTCGCCATGATTTCCAGATCCTCTTCTTTTACTCCCAACTCAGATAAACCTGCAGGTATACCAATGTCCTGAGATAACTTTTCTATTGCATGGATGGCCTTTTCTGCTGCATCTCTTACAGAAAGTCCTTCAATATTTTCTCCGAAGGCTACTGCTATATCTGCAAACCGCTTGGGATTACTGATTAGGTTAAATCTTTCCACATGGGGAAGCAAAATAGCATTACATACACCATGGGGTAAGTTATAAAATCCTCCTAGTTGGTGAGCCATGGCATGAACATAGCCCAAGCTTGCATTATTAAATGCCATACCAGCCATAAATTGAGCATAGGCCATGTTGTTTCTTGCTTCAAAATTCTCTCCGTTGGCTACTGCATTTCTCAGGTTTTCTGATATTAGCTTTATGGAATGAAGCGCAGCAGCATCTGTTACTGGAGTCGCTATTGGAGATACATAGCCTTCCACAGCATGAGTCAAAGCATCCATCCCTGTAGCAGCTGTCAAGTCAGAAGGCTTTTTCATCATTAAAAGTGGATCATTAATTGATACTGAGGGTGTACATCTCCAGTCAACAATTGCCATTTTTATATGTCTGTCAGTATCAGTAATAATGCAAAAACGAGTCATTTCACTTGCAGTACCAGCAGTAGTATTAATAGCTATTAAAGGTACCATTGGTTTTGTACTCTTATTAACACCTTCGTAATCATTGATTTTGCCACCATTTGCAGCAACAATGCCTATACCTTTCGCACAGTCATGGGGCGACCCACCACCAAGGGATATGATTATATCACATTTTTCTTTTTTAAAAACATCCAGACCTGCCTCTACATTTTTATCAGTTGGATTAGGCTCTGCCCCATCAAAAACCACAACTTGAATTCCAGCACTTTCCAGGATTGCTTTTACGGCTTTGGCCATGCCCAATTCGTTCAATACCTTGTCTGTAACTATTAAAGCTTTGCTTCCACCAAGGTTTTTGACTTGCTCTCCCACTTGATTAACTGCCCCAGGACCCATTAAATTAATAGTTGGCATGAAAAAACTAAATACCTTTTCCATCTCTTTTATCTCCTCCTTTAATTTACTTTGATAGCATTTATTACTATCAACAAGTTATCTTTGTTATTAGCAATAATCATGCCATCGACAGAAATTTTCTAATATTTCGGAAAGAGATAAGGATTAGACGGAGAGCAAATCTTTTTTTAACATTTATCCATTTTTTCTTATTGCTTATTGCTTATTGCTTATTTCTTATTCGTATTATTTTTTAAAATAGTACATTATATAGTGCCTAAAATGATACAAGCACCCAAATATGGAACAATAAATACTTGTCCCTACAAACACATGCAATGGATACCTGAAGAATTTTTTATCTTTATATGTTTTACCTGTTTTTTACCTTTCTATAAAGGGTATTGCGACCAATACCTAGGATTTTTGCTGCTGCTGTTATATTGCCTTTGCAGCTTTGCATGGCCATTTCTATCATCTCTTGTTCCACTTCCTCCAGTGTTTTCTGGGGCCAGAATCCTACCTTGTCTGGCATTTTTTTAGATATTTTCCAAACTATTTCATTAAGTTCATTGGCTATTGAAATTAACTGTTCTTCAGAGTATGTATCAATATCCTCCAGTGAAATCTTTTTGCTATCACTTATTTCATTAGTTCCCTTAAATATTTTTTCTGGAAGATGCTTAGGTAATATCATGTTGCCTTCAGCAAGGGCTGTCGATTGTTCAATAGCATTTATAAGCTCTCTAATATTGCCTGGCCAAGGATATTCCATTAATCTCTTTATTGTTTTAAAAGCAAACCCCTTTGTTTTTAAGCCTTTTTTATTTATTCTTTTCTCCAAAATATAATCTACAAGAAGAGGTATGTCTTCTTTCCTCTCTCTTAGGGGTGGTAAATGGAGTCTTAACACATCAAGCCTGTAAAATAAATCCTGGCGAAATGTATTATTAACCACTGCTTCTTCCAGATCAAGATTTGTTGCTGCTATAATTCGGACATCAGTTGAAATTTTTTTTGTGGCACCAATGGGAATAAATTCACCTGTTTCTATTGCTCTTAAAAGTTTTACCTGGATACCAATACTTGCTTCCCCTATTTCATCCAGAAAAAGAGTGCCTCTATCTGCAAGCTGAAAGAAGCCCTTTCTCTGGTGGCTTGCCCCTGTAAAAGAACCCTTTTCATGTCCAAAAAGTTCGCTTTCCAGTAGACTTTCTACTATTGCACTGCAATTTATAGCAAGAAAAGCTTCATCCTTACGCTTACTACATAGATGTATAAAACGGGCCATTAGTTCTTTTCCTGTTCCAGTTTCTCCTGTTATTAAAATGTTCAAATCTTTAGGAGCCACTTTTGCAGCAAAATTAATTAGCTTCCTGAATTTTTCATTGTCACCTACTACCAGACCCACTTGACTACAGGCTTCTTCATAATTCTTATAAGATACAACCACTTCCTGCTGTTCAAGGGCTTTTTTAACAAGACACTCTAATTCATATATGTTTTCAAATGGCTTGTTAATATAGTCAAAAGCTCCCAATTGAATTGCTTTTACTGCAGATTTTATAGTACTGTATCCTGTCATAATAATTACTTCACAATTATTCTGCGTTTCCTTAATTTTTCCCAGGAGAGCAATACCATCTGTATCAGGCAATTTCAGATCCACCAGGGCCAGTTGAAATTGATTTTTTTGAAGTTTGTTTAAAGCTTGTCTTCCATCATGTACAATTTCCAGTTTATAAGTAAGATTATCCAGGAGATATGTAAAAAAGTTTCCTACTTCTGTATCATCATCTATAATCAAAATATTATATTGGTACATTTTATCCATCTCCTTTGACCAGGGGAATATATAGAGTAAAAGTAGAACCTATTCCCGGTTTAGATGTAACCTCAATTGATCCTCCATGGGCCTCTGCTATTCCCAGGCTTACAGACAATCCAAGGCCTGTTCCTTGACCAGGTGGTTTAGTTGTATAGAAAGGATTAAATATTTCTGTAAGTTGGTTTTTTTCAATGCCATGTCCATTATCTTTTACAGAAGCATATGTGCAACTTCCAAGCTTTTGATGATAGCATATTCCTGTTTCTATCCAAATGGTAGGGTTGTCTACATCTGCTACAGCATCTTTTCCATTAAGAATGAAATTTACAATAACCTGTTCCAATTGCTGTATATTTCCTTTAATTAACAGCACCCCAGAATCTAAATCTAATTCAAGCTTTACATTGCTGTTACCTATCTGATAAGAGAAAAGTTCTACCGACTGCTTAACTGCATTATTAAGATTAATATTAGTAAATGGTTGATAATCTTGTCTAGCAAAGGTCAAAAGGCTCTGAATAATTCTTTTACATCTGACACCACATTTTACAATATCCTCTATTATTTTACTTTCTTTGGAACCAGCAATTGAATTTCTCTGTAACAATTGTGCATTTCCTAGAATTGCTGTTAAAGGGTTATTTAATTCATGGGCTATGCCCGCTGCCATTTGCCCTACTGCCGCTAGTTTTGTAGATTGTCTAAGCTGGGATTCAATGGCTAGCTTTTCTTTAACTTTTTCATAAAGCCTTGTATTTTCTAAACAAACAGCGAGTTGATCTGCCAACTGCTTACTGAAAGTTAAATCTGATTCATCAAATCCATTTGCTTTTTTACTCAGTAATGCAAGGTTTCCTATAACCTTTTCTTTAATCGCCAGGGGTACCACAATCAAGGATTTTATTCCCATATGAAAGTAGGCCTTCTCCTCATAATATCTAGCATATTCCCTTGAAATATCTTGCAGTAAAAAACTCCTGTTATTTTTTAATGCATCCCAGTATAAAGATTGACCTTTTTCTATGCCTTCCCAGGAAAACACTTCATCAAAAGCTTTTGCTGGAAGAGAAACCTTGACTTCTAATTTATTATTGTTAATTAAAGACAACTCTAGGATGTCAAAGGTAAACACATAATTTAATTTATGAGCCACATTTTCCATCATTTCTTGTAAAGACATGTTCACATTGATGCTTTTTGTCAGCTCATTTATTATTTCTAATTGTGCATTTTGCCTCTGAGTCTGAAAATTTTTCTTTTTAAGTTCAATGTAGTAGTTTTTTTTTGAAGAACGTATCCCCGTAAGGTCCTCAATAAGATTTAGTTTTTCTTTATGCATAACCATACCTCTTTTTTATACACAAATGATAAATGTTATAAAGCCTTCTTTAATACAGATAAGATATCCTGAGCACTTGTATCTCTTGGATTTGTTATAATATTTGCATCCATTGTGGCTTTAATGCTTACTTCTTCTAAAAACTCCTCTTTTATACCAACCTCTGAAAGTTTGGAAGGAATTCCTATATCTTCAGCCATTTCTCTTACTAGTGAAATAGAGATTTTAGCCAGTCGTATATCAGAAACACTACTATCTAAAACACCAAACGCCCGGGCAATATCAGCAAATTTATCAACTGATGATAAAAAATTATACTCCATTACATAGGGAAGGAGTATGGCGTTTGCTTCTCCATGGGGCATGTCTAAAAGACCGCCAAGCTGATGAGTTACAGCATGTACCATCCCCAAAATAGCATTGGAAAATGCAAGTCCTGCTTGCATACTTGCCATGGCCATGGCCTGTTTTGCTTTTTTATTTGTTTGTGAGGCAACTGAATGTCTTAAGTTTTGTGCTATTAACTTAATAGAATTAATAGCAAGTACCTCTGTCATGGGAGTACTTGCTAATGATACATATGCCTCAATGGCATGTGTAAGGACATCCATTCCAGTTGCTGCAGTAAGTTTTGCATCCTTTGTTGAAAGCAGCTCTGGGTCTATTATTGCAATATCAGGTATCAAAGATTTTGAAATAATTGTCATTTTAGATTTTCTAAATGTATCTACAATTACAGAAAATTGAGACACCTCGGAACCTGATCCTGCCGTTGAAGCTACTGCAACCATTGGTGGTAATGGGTTAAATATTTTATTTACCCCTTCATAATCTTTAATGCAGCCTCCATTGGAAACTAAAATGGCAACTGCTTTAGCAAGGTCCAGCGGGCTTCCACCACCCAAGCCCACCACTGCATCACACCCTTCTTCCTTGTAAGCTTTTGCCGCATTTTCTGCTTCATAATCTCTAGGGTTTGGCGTTACTTCTGTCCAAACAAAATATTCCAATCCAATTTGTTCAAAATACGGCAGTGCTTTGTCAACCCATCCTGCATTCCTTACTCCCTCGTCACTTACTAAAAATACTTTTGTAGCTCCAAGTCTAGCAGCGCACTCACCAATTTGTGATAAAGCTCCATCTCCAAAAATTATTTCAGGAGCCACAAATTTTGTGATTTGCAAACCCTTTTCCCTCCTGTCTTTAATATATTTAATAGGTAATATTTCTTTTTTTGAAAGCAATTTCCTTTAAAAGCTAATTTAAGCATTTATGTTTTTTAAGAGTACCTTTCAGAAAACACTAATGCTCATCAAACTTTCATTTGAATTTGGAATTTTTCATTGAGACTGTAATAGCATACACTTATTGTACTTTTTTGCTTCATGTTTAAATAAAGCCTTATTATACTTCCTACAGTTATGTCAATTACCTTAGCCAAATAGTAATTTAAATAAACGGGTTTGTATTTTTATAATTTCATTATGCCACATCGTATACATTATTTTTTATATCCGAATTACCCAAAATAGAATTGATAAAAAGCATATTAGAAAAATAGTGTAGCGACTGCCCGAAAGTATTAGTATATTCAACATTATGCTCTGCCGAACATTTGTTATCCTTCTCCTGAAAATTTTGTTGTTTCAATGCCAAAGACATGTACCCCTTGCTACATTTATCTTTCTTTCCGCATCCTGGCAAATAAGGACATTTTTCATCACCCGTATGATGAGGCAGCAATTTTTGTTTCTCTGTTGCCTTTAAACTGCCTGGAATTACTATAGAAAATTTACTCCGTCCTTCTTTCCCACTGTCATCAAAAAATCCACTTTTTTGCAACTGTTTAGTCCTATAATTAATGAAAAATTTTTAAATTTGCTGTCAGACATGGAGGTAGATAAGTATTTAAAAAAGTTATCTACAGTAGAACTTATTGAACTACTAGCCAATTCCCAAATTAACCAAAAAAACAGCCTGAAAGATATTAGTAATGATTTTAACAATGATGAATCTACTGAAGTCTTTGATAATCAATCCATTAGCGCCTCACAAATATCTCCCAAGATTAAGAGATCTGCCAGTAGAGGTAGTAGTTTATTTATTCAAAAATATCACTACGCAACTTGGTAAAGAACTTGGTCATGATAGAATACGTCAAGAAATGGGACGGTTGCTAATACTTGATTCTAGAGCCATAAGCTTATGTTTATCTCAGTTTAGATGGGCTAAATTCAGAGAAACTAAAGCAGGGATAAAGCTTCATTTACTACTTGAATTCTGCAATGGTGTGGTTATACAGAAGAAGCGATAGTTACACCAGCAAAGCCTGCAGATAAAAACATGATGGATGATATGATAACCTATGAACAAGAAACCATCTATGTTTTTGACAGGACGTATGTTGATTATGAGAAGTTTGATGCATACTGTAAAAAGGGTATTTACTTCGTCAGTCGCTTAAAAAGCAATGCAGTAGTAGAAGTCCTTTGGTAACATAACAAAGCATCAGCTAGTACGCCTTGGTAAAGATGGCTCTACAAAAATGGAGCATCCTCTACAGCTTATAGAGACACAAGACAGTAATGTAAGGGGACAATCTCCCCTGCAGTAATATCAAAATATTAGGACAATTGCATCTTCAGTAAGATATTTAAGTGGTTGGAAAGGGCAGGGAACCACCCGTACCCTTTTTTATGATATATTAATATCATTATCAACAACCGAAAACCAACCACAACCATTGTATTAGACATTGAGCTGCCTTTCAAGTGTTCTGGTGAGGATTTTGAAAAAATCTATCAAGAACATTATAAAGGTACAATAAGGCATACGTTTATTCGTCAAAGTTTGGGACTTGCCGATAGTGTCAGACTCAAGTATAACGGTGGCTTTGAAAGATGGTTATTTCTTCTTGATGAAAATGATTGTATATACAAGGTTAGATTTGTAGTACAGACAGCGGTAGGTTTAACAGCGAGTCGGGTAAGTGGAAATATATCAGTATTTTCCCTAGTTTCATCAAGAAGTACTGGCGCCAGCCAAGCCTTAATTTACTTGAGTACATTAGCTGCCAGGTAGGAGAGGGTGAGAATATATTTAGGCACATTGATGACCCGGAAGAAATCCTTGACTGCGAAGATCGTATAGTAAGGTCAATAAGACGGATAGAAAAAGAATGCAGAGAGTATAACTACCTGACATTACTTAACTCTAGATATGTATCCGTCTATAACAGGCCACTTTTGGTATCAGATAAGGAGCATGCAGAAACAAGAAGATTTAGTACATTGTTTAGCCTTGTATCAACAGCAAGGCAATTCTTCGGAAAACAGCATGGACTACTTAAACTTGTAAATACTGAAATTGTCCTGTAATACCAGCAGAGTCAAAGAATGCTTTCCTGCTCCCAATTAACAACAATAATGTCATATTTTCCTTGTAAGCTTTTCTAATCCCATCCTAAACTTGCTCTTTTTGTCTCTCATCTGCTCTCATCTAAATTAATTTCCCATTGTTTTAGTACTTTTTCTTGATTTTTTAGCCCAGCAAGAATTTCACATATCACTCTCCTGGTTTGAGGTGCGATATCATACACTTAGGACAAAGCTGGAGGTGTTACAAATGGGGGAACTCCCAATTAAGTGTAAAACAGCAAAATATCCTAGCCATATCTGTGATGAAAACTGCAAAATATTTTCACCATTAAATACTATATCAAATTAAATAATCTGCCTTTTAGTTATGCAAATTAAAAAATCTGTCAATACTCTTTATTAAAAAGGTATAGAAAGGAAAAAGGGAAAGCGGCACGACACCTAACTTCCCCTTTTTTAAAACCAATCACATGATTAGTATTGACAATTTTTTGAGAAATATTACCACTAATTCACTTTCCGGGGAAATTTTTTTTCACATGTTCGTTATTGCACCAATCAAGCACTCTGCCATTTATTTAATTTACATTCCACCCTGGTTAAATTAATACTATTG
>NZ_JHVU01000031.1 GCF_000620305.1 Desulfitibacter alkalitolerans DSM 16504
CTCTTAATGTCTTTTCTTCTCTAAGTCCAAGGATAATTACTGGTACTGGACTGGATGTGTGGGCTGTATGGGGTGTGCCTTTTTCTTCTTCAACCGTTGCTGCTGGGTTGTCGCCTTTAATGATGACTACTATTTTTACTTATCCTTAAGGGCGGCCACTCCAGGCAGCACCTTTCCTTCTAAAAATTCTAATGAAGCTCCTCCACCTGTAGAAATATGATAAATAGAGTGGGCAACGCCAACCTTTTCCACAGCTGCTACTGAGTCTCCACCACCTATGATGGTTTTACCTTCACATTCTGCCATGGCTTTTGCAACCACCTCTGTTCCCCTTGCAAATTTATCTATTTCAAATACTCCCATTGGTCCATTCCAGAGTACAAGGGCTGAGTTTCTTATGATCTGGGCAAAGGCTTCTGCTGATGCCGGACCTATGTCAAGTGCTTTATAGCCTTCTGGCACATCCCCCCGTATTACCTGGGTTTGGGCTTCTTCGTTCATTTCTTGTGCTATGACCATGTCTACTGGCAACAGGAGGTTAACCCCAAGGGTATTAGCTTTTTCTTCTATTGCCTTTGCCAGCTCCAGCTTGTCTTCTTCTACTAAGGAATCAGCCATATTAACTCCTCTTGACTTCAGGAAGGTGTTGGCCATGCCCCCTCCTATTATGAGGTTATCTACTTTGTTTACAAGGTTTTCTAAGACTGCTATTTTGTCTGATACTTTTGCTCCTCCTATTATTGCTGTGAAGGGCCGGGCCGGGGTTTCTAATGCTTCTGTTAAAACTGACAATTCTTTTTCAAGGAGTAGTCCGGCTACTGCCGGTATGTATTCTGCTACTCCTACTGTGGAGGAGTGGGCCCTGTGGGCTGCTCCAAAGGCATCATTGACAAATACTTCTCCAAGGGCTGCTAATTCTTTTGATAGCTCCTTATCATTTTTCGTTTCTCCTGGGTAAAAGCGTGTGTTTTCCAACAGAAGTATTTCTCCACTTTTTAATTCTTTTGCCATTTGCTTTGTTTCCTGTGATGTGCAATCCTTAGCTTGTTTTACTTCTTTATGTAATAGTTCAGATAGCCTTTTTGCTACTGGTTCCATGCTGTATTTTGCTTCATATTTTCCTTCTGGTCTTCCCAGGTGGGACATTAGTATGATTCTACAGCCCTGGTCCATGAGGTATTGTATTGTGGACAGGGCTGCTCTGATTCTTGTGTCATCTGTGACGTTTCTTTGGGAATCTAATGGCACGTTAAAGTCAACTCTTACTAGTACGCTTTTTTCTTTTAGGTCAATGTCTTTTATAGTTGCCTTGTTCATTAATATTTTACCTCCTAGTGATAATTGGGTTTTGCAACTATCCAGGTACGAAAACTTACTGTTTAGGTACAGGGTCATATGGTCTTTGGTAAATGGAAACACCGTCTTGTTCTTTAAAATACCAGCCAGCGGAACCGTCCCCCCGGTTGTTATTTCATCATGTATTTGGCCAGGTCTACTACTCTGCAGGAGTATCCCCATTCATTGTCGTACCAGGCAAGGACTTTAACCTGGGTGGATTCCATGACCATTGTGGATAGGCCGTCTATTATGGAGGATAGTTGGCTGCCGTTATAGTCTTTTGATACTAAGGGCAGCATGTTGAAGTCTAATATGCCCTTCATTGGTCCCTTTGCTGCTTCTTCTAAGGCTTTGTTTACTTCTTCTACGTTTGTTGGCTTTTCTACTTCTACTACCAGGTCTACTACTGATACGTTTGCTGTTGGTACCCTCATGGCAAAGCCGTTTAGTTTTCCTTTTAGTTCTGGTAGTACTAAACCTACTGCCTTGGCTGCTCCTGTTGTGGTTGGTATGATTGATAAGCCGCAGGCTCTTGCTCTTCTTAGGTCTTTATGGGCCTGGTCCAGGTTTCTCTGGTCATTGGTGTAGGCATGTACTGTTGTCATTACTCCGTATTTTATTTTGAAGTTATCATGCAGCACCTTGGCTACCGGAGCCAAACAGTTTGTTGTGCAGGATGCGTTGGATACTATTTTATGGTTGTCAGGGTCATAGATTCCTTCGTTTACTCCCATTACTATGGTTGCGTCTTCGTTTTTAGCCGGTGCTGAGATGATAACCTTTTTTGCTCCGCCGTCCAGGTGGGCCTTGGCTTTTTTGGCATCTGTGAATACGCCTGTGGATTCTACCACCACGTCTACTCCTAATTCTCCCCAGGGGATTTGTGCGGGGTCTTTTTCTGCATAGACCTTAACTGGCTTGCCGTTTACTAGAAATGAGCCTTCTCCTACTTCTACTTCTGCATCCCATACTCCATGTACTGAATCGTACTTGAGCAGATGGGCATTGGTTTCTGCGTCTGTTAGGTCATTTACTGCTACTACTTCTACCATGGGATCTTTTTCTGCTATTCTGTGTACAAGTCTACCTATTCTTCCAAATCCATTAATACCGATTTTAATTGTCATTGCTTGCAACTCCCTTCGTATTTTTTATTGTTTTTACAATATAAAAAACCACGATGAAAACACCTGGCCCAAGCCAGCTTTTTCACGTGGTAGTCTCGTCATTTTCTCTAACCACTAATATCAAGTTTTTCAGTCAATTGTATTGTACATACATTTACTGCATTTTTCAATAGATATTATTTTGTTTTATGATTAGGATTTAAGTAGTATTAATTAAGCTTATTATTTCTTTATATGGACTTGTTTTGGTTACTAAAGGTTCCATAAGGTTCTGAGACTGGTAGTAATGGCGCAGAAACCATTGTCTAATACTTGAGCTGCTTCCTCTTCTGTTCTAACAAGGCCTCCAGCAAGCACTGGTACCCCAAGCTCGCTAATTATATCCTCCAGATAATATTTGGGCAAATAGGCAGGCATAACCTCTATAGCATGGGGTTTGGCCACCTTGGCCATGCTGATACCTGTTTTTACTGCTTCACTATCTACAGCAAATATCCTTTGGACAGCTAAGATACCCTCTTTTTTTGCTGCCTTTATTAATGGTACTTTAGTGGTGATAATACCCTGCACACCAATGGCCTTTGCTAAAAACTTTATTCCTACAGCGTCTTTGCCCAGCCCTTCTATTAAATCCAAATGAACAAAAACCGTCTTGCCCTTATTGTCTGCCCCGGCCACTATCTTTTTCAGCTGAAAGATATCGCAGTTTAGAACAAAAATAGTTTTTATTTTATCATGATTTAGCACTTCGGGTATATCATCCATACGCCGAACACAGGCCACTACTTTCTGCCCTTTAATAACTTCTATAAAAGTGTTTGACTCAAAACCCTTTTCTTTATCCACAATTTTTCCGCTCCTTTCCAATAAGATAACATATAGTTAGGTTTTTTAATAGTAAAATCCCCAGCAAATACTGGGGTTCTTACTATTGTATAGAAAGGAGGAGGATTTTGCTTTCATCTAATTATCTTTGTCTTACCGCTGAACCCTACCTGAGCCGTCACCTTTCATTAGGGTTTCTACCTCTTCTTTAGTTACCAGGTTAAAGTCGCCTGGGATGGTATGCTTCAGTGCCGAGGCAGCAACTGCAAACTCCAGGCTGTCCTGGGGACCCATTTCAGTTAAAAGACCATATATTAAACCACCTGCAAAGGAGTCACCACCACCAACCCTGTCTACAATATGGATATTGTAATGTTTGGACCAGTAAGACTTGTTATTAGAATAGAGCATTGCCGACCAGCCATTTACTGAGGCTGAATGACTTTCTCTTAAAGTAATTGCTGCACATTTAAAGTTAAACCTCTCACAGAGCTGCTTGGCCACATCTTCGTAGGCAGCATGGTCTAACTCACCCCTGGTAACATCTGTTTCTGCTGCTTTAATGCCAAAGACCACTTCTGCATCCTCTTCGTTACCAATACAAACATCCACATATTCCATTAAACCTGCCATGACCTGTCCGGCTTTTTCGGGACTCCAGAGCTTCTTCCTGTAATTCAAATCTACAGATACTGTAACTCCCATTGCTTTGGCGGCCTTACAGGCCTCCAGTGTCACCTGGGCCATCTGGTCACTTAAGGCTGGAGTAATACCTGTAAAGTGAAACCAGTCACAGTTTTTAAATATCTCCTGCCAGTTAAAGTCAGCCGCTGTTGCTTCCGCAATTGCTGACCCGGCTCTATCATAGATAACCTTGGAGGGTCTCTGGGATGCCCCTGTTTCTAAGAAATAAATTCCCAACCTGCTGCCGCCTCTAGCTATATATGTAGTATCTACTCCATATCTTCTTAGAGCATTAACTGCACTCTGGCCAATTTCATTTTTAGGCACCTTGGTTACAAAGCTGGCATCCAAACCAAAATTGGCTAAAGAAATGCTAACATTTGCCTCTCCTCCGGCATAGCACACGTCAAAGCTATCACATTGAACAAATCTTTGGTATCCAGGAGTGGATAGACGCAGCATAATTTCTCCAAATGTCACTACTTTTTTCATATTGTACAGACCCCCTGTTTAGTAAATTTAAAAAATTATTAAGAGATAAATTAAGATAAATATATGACTTAAAGATAAGATTATAAGCTTCTGGCTTCCCTGATTTTTTCTACAAATTGTTTAGCAGTTTCAGTTACTTTTAAATAGTCTCCAGTTTTTGCTCCAGATGTCAGCTCACTTCCCACACCAACTGCAACACAACCATTTTCTATCCATACATGAACGTTATTAAGGCTTACACCACCTGTAGGCATGATATTGGCCTGGGGCAGGGGTCCCTTAACCGCCTTGACAAATTCTGGTCCCAAACTGTTGCCTGGAAATAGCTTTACAATGTCCGCCCCGGCTTCCATGGCAGTGATAATTTCATTTATTGTCATGCAGCCTGGGAAATATGGTATTTGATATCTATTACATAATTTAGCAGTTTCAAGATCAAATGCAGGACTAACTATAAACTCTGCACCTGCTAGAATGGCAATCCTTGCTGTATGACTATCCAGGACTGTACCTGCCCCTAGTATTAAAGAACTGCCTGAAAAGTCCTTTTTCAATGTCTCAATGGCCTTGTCTGCTCGTGGAGTAGTAAAGGTAACCTCAATAGCTGAAACTCCACCTTCAAGACAGGCTTCAGATGTCTTGGCAGCTTTTTCCGGACTATCTGCCCTGATAACTGCAACTACCCCCGCTGAAATAACTTTTTGCATAATATTAATTTTAGGAAGCACTGGAATTCCTCCTTTTAAAGATTTATAGGGACTAGATTAATTAGTTTCATTATATGGTATTTAGTTTCATTAGTCAAAACAAAAATTAACCCGGCACATTATTTTCTATAGCCGAGCTCATTGGATATTTGTTCACTTGTCTCTATAAGAAGTTTGGCAAAGCTTTGCATTTTCTCGCCGGTTATCCTGGAGGTTGGTCCCGATATACTAATGGCAGCATTGGGAGCCCCGGTGTAATCAAAAATGGCTGTTCCAATGCAGGTTACCCCTAACTCATTCTCTTCCTTATCTACTGCATAGCCCTGTGCTTTAACTAGTTCTAGCTCTTTCATTAAGTCATCTAAATCTGTTATTGTGTTAGGTGTATTCTTATTAATTGTACTCTTTTCCCATATTTCCATTATTTCTGAAGGTGATAGGCTGGCTAATATAGCCTTTCCTACTGCGGTACAATACATGGGGCTTTTCATGCCGATATATGAATGCATACGAATGGTATTTAAGGTTTCTGCTTTATATACATATATTACTTCCGCACCCTCTGGCACAACTAAATGTATAACTTCATTTGTTTTATCATTAAGAGTTGATATATGGTGTTTGGCAGCTGAAACAATATCCATGCTTTTTATTTTTTTACTTCCCAACTCAAATAATTTAAAGGTAAGCTGATATTTGCTAGTTTCTAAATTCTGTTTGACATATCCATTTTGCATTAGAGAACCTAATAAACGGTGAACAGTGCTTTTATGAAGATTTGTTATTGCAGATATTTCTGTTATTCTTAACCCATCTGGATAATCAGACAATACTTCAAGGATGGTCAAGGCTCTTTCTACAGTTTGTACAGCTTCACTCACAGCCAGATCCCTTCTTTCGGTTTCTGTTTTAATCTACTTCTTGCTAATTTTTTATGTCAACCACTGCTGGCATTCCCAGGGGCACTACTAGTCTAGAGCCCTGCATTTTGAGCAGGGCCCTTAACATTTTTGACTATGATGGTTATAGATTTAATTTTTGGCGTAAGAGGCCCTCTAGATTTGGCTCTCCAATTTCCTGAAGCTCGTAACGAACTCTTATTGCCGGCTTTTCAATATTTATTAGACGTCTGAGGTCTATTGGTGTTCCTATTACAACCACATCAGCCTCAGCTTTTGCTATTGTTTCTTCAAGTTCCTCCCTTTGCTCCTTGCCATAACCCATGGCAGGAAGAATATTTGATAAATGACTATACGCATTAAAGGTTTCTCGTATGCTGCCCTGTGCATAGGGTCTTGGATCAACCAGTTCAGCTGCACCATATTTGCGCGCTGCAATGGCACCTGCACCGTAGGTCATGTCCCCGTGGGTCAAGGTTGGGCCATCTTCAACTACAAGAACCTTCTTGCCACTAAGAATTCCATAGTTTTCTACAAAAATGGGTGATGCAGCATCAACAATTACTGCATTTGGATTGGTGCTGCGAATGTTGCTGCGAACCTTTTCAACATTTTCAAGGGAGCTTGTTTCAATTTTATTAATTATAACAATATCTGCCATTCTTAGGTTTGCTTCACCTGGATGGTAATTCAACTCATCTCCTGGTCTATGAGGATCCACAAGGGTTATGTGGACATCTGGTTTGAAAAATGGCAAATCGTTATTTCCCCCATCCCAAAGAACTACATCTGCCTCTTTTTGAGCTTGATCAAGTATTTGCTGGTAGTCAACCCCTGCATATACAACGAAGCCTTGTGCTAAATGAGGTTCATATTCTTCTCTTTCTTCAATAGTACAATTATGCTTGTCTAGATCCTCATATGAAGCGAAACGCTGACAGGCCTGCTTTTCAAGATCTCCATAAGGCATGGGGTGACGTACAACTACTACTTTTTTGCCTAGCTCCTTTAGCACCTTTGCAACCCTACGTGTAGTTTGGCTTTTGCCCACTCCTGTTCGAACAGCACAAACTGCTACAATTGGAACACTGCTTTTAAGCATAGTTGTGTCAGGTCCCATTAAGCGAAAATCAGCTCCTGCTGCTAAAACGGTAGATGCCTTTGCCATAACAGTATTATGGGATACATCACTATAAGCAAATACTACCTGATTAACTTCATATTCCTTAATCAATGAAACTAGATCCTTCTCATCATAGATTGGTATGCCTTGAGGATATAGTTCTCCTGCCAGGGAAGCTGGATACCTTCTGCCATCAATATTTGGAATTTGTGTAGCTGTAAATGCTGCTACCTCATAGTTGCTGTTATTTCTAAAATAAGTGTTAAAGTTATGAAAGTCTCTTCCAGCCGCCCCCATTATTATTACCTTTTGTTTCATTATGAGACTCCTTTCTAAAATAGGAAAATATATGTATTCCAAACTATTTTAATATATTTTTGTTATTATTTAAATAAGCCAAAAGCTATTTGTTTCTACAAAATTAGCCCAAGGGCTAACAAGGCGCTATAAAAGAACAGCAGGTTTGCAGTTTTTCCAAGGGTAGGGTTTAATTGTGCACCTTCGTGTTCTTGAAGTTCCTTAACCCTTTTTATTGCCATGGGAATAGTAAAAAGGGGCAGAAAGGCCCAGATATTTTCAAGCATCAGCATTAATGCACATAGATAACCCACCACTAAAAGAAATATGTACTGATATATGCAGAAGCCATGACCAAAGCGGACTGCTAAAGTTCTTTTACCTACCCTTGCATCAGTATGGCGATCACGGGTGTTATTGACAACTAGTATATTGGTAGCCAGGGCACCTACGCCAATTGCTGCTATCACAGCAAAAAAGGTAATCTCCTTTGCCTGAAGATAATAGGTTCCTACAACTGCCACCAGACCAAAAAAAATGAACACTGCCACATCACCCAGTCCATTATAGGCCAGGGCAAAGGGGCCCGCCGTATACATAACTGCTGCTGCAATACAAAAAATACCTATTATAAAAAATATTATTCCCCCAATATAGGTAAGATATAGCCCAACAAGGAGGGCTGCTAATAGGACAGTTATGGTTCCTATCAGCATTTGTTTAGGTGTGATTAAACCAGATGCCACGGCTCTTTTTGGACCTACCCTGTCAGCCCTGTCCGTTCCCTTTTTATAATCAAACAAATCATTAGCATAGTTTGAGCCTATTTGTAAAAGGGTAGCTAAAACCAAACACGCAATTGTTATCACCAAAGAAAAGGCCAGGTCTTTATAGGCTAGTGCCGACCCTACCATTACAGGAGCAATTGCAGCAGGTAGAGTTCTAGGTCTTGCAGCCATAATCCAATGGCTTAACTGCGGGAATTTTCCACTTTGATATTGTTTTTTAATAATCAATTGTTCTGCCCCCAACAAATCGTTCATATTATAGTTTTTTCTATATTGATGCTTTCAAAAAACAACCAGTAGAACCGTCCCTCTGGTTTTTTCCTCTTATATCATTCGGATGGCGAATTCAGGACAGGCAGGATAACAGTAGCCACAAAGTATACAGTTATCATGATCTACCACTACCATATTTCCCCCCATTTCCAGGGCACCATTGGGACATGCGTTTATACAAATTCCACATTTTTTACAGAGAAAGTCCCAGACAAATATTTTCTTGGTGTTTTTTAATGCAGGCAGCATTTCAGAATTTACAATTTCATCATTAAATATTTTTAGATTTAATTTAAGTTCTTCCTCTTTTATCATGCCCACGGCAACTGAATCCATTCCCTTGAGATTCCTTACAAAGCTAACTGCTTCAAACAACTGGTCAATTAATGTTCCTCCGGCTAAGGCCTTCATTGCATACAATCCCTTTCCAGCTAATGCACATTTTTCAACAGCTTTAGCCATATCTTCAGCAGTACCATTTAATATTCCCCTGCTGCTCTTATTAATCAATGGATGGACTATATCAATTTCAGGTATAGTTGAGGCCAGTTCAACCACTTCAACATTATGTGTAGCTATGCCTGCGGCACGAACATAACCCTTTTCCCTGTAGTCCAGGATACATTGCAGGGCATTTTCCCTCTCTTTGAAAACTTCAGTGCTTGCCCTGGCAGCATGCATGTGAAATATATCAATTACATCTCTCTTTAAAGCTTTAAGAGCACCCTGGATAGCCGTTTCCATTCCTTTATAGTCCGTTGCCATGGATTTTGAGGCTATGACAACTTCGCCAGAGAAGCCTTCAATTCCTTTTAAAATATGCTCATAGGTTCCATACAATTCAGCTGTATCCATAAAATTGATGCCACTTTCCAGGCCCTGCCTGATCAAGGTGCCTCCCTCTTCCGGGGAGATATTTGCCTGCATGGGACCCATGGGCAATACTCCAAAGCATAGTTGGGAGACTGTAATATCTGTCAAACCTAGCTTGCTATATTTCATTGCTTCCACCTCCTACATGGTACACTACTTATCCATTTTATCATAAAATCTTAAAGGCTGTACCCCTAGCTTTTTATTAATATCATTACAACCATCCCCACAACAATGGTGGCCAGGATTTTTAGTAAAAATAAAGTTTTAAACCCAGGTGGCGGGAGCCTCCCTGGGTTTATCTTTAAACTAACCTACCAACTTCAATTCTCTGCTCTCTGCAGCTACACCTTTTTCTTCATAAAGCATACATTCTGACGATAGGCACTCTTCACAGAACAATTTTCTTTCCATTTTTTCATCTGCATAACATTGACCAAAAACAATAGACTCCATAAAAAACATTTCTTTCATTCCAGAATCCTCCCTTTATTGATTTTTAGCTTTAGAGAAAATAAAAAATCAAGGCTAAAACCTTGACCTCTGGAATGGACAAACTTAAAAAAGAATAATTTCTTTTTCAACCTTTGCCCCTGTCCTTTTGCCTGAGAGAATTACTCCTTCGGCGCCTGATAATGCAGGTCTCTCCAGAGGTACGTCCCGAAATGGTCTCCATTACCTGCTGGTAAAACCTGAGAGTTTCGAGCATAAGCCCTTGCCCCTTCGGTCGACACCTTGCGTCATTTCCCACTTCGTTCATCCGTAGCTATTTAATTGAAAGAATTATACGCTATAGACGTTGTCTATGTCAATTGTTTTGTTAAGCTTTTGCTCAACTTTGCTATTAAACTTTCTTATTAAATCATTTTGGAGCTTAATATTTGCTCGCTAAGTTAGGGCTACCTTGACCCTTACTTTTCAATCTCCACATCCACATTAAATCCGGGCAGCAGGAAATAGTCATTGTTCTTTATTTCAATCTCAACAGGTATAATGGTTTCTCCCTTTCTTTCAATAGCTCGCCCTGCTATATTAATAACTGTTCCTTCATAACTCTTGCTGCGGTCTGCAAGGGGTGTAATGGCAGCTTTAGCCCCAATTTTCAGATGGCCAATAAACTCTTCAGAAACGTCAGCTTCAACTATGATTGTATCCAGGTCTATAATACTAAGAAGCTTTTTTCCTTGAACAATCTGGTCACCTGGAAAATAGCCTGGATCAAGGATGACGCCCTTGTCAACGTTGGCCACAATTTGGTTATGGCTAATATAGTCCTTCTTTAACTTATTTCTCATATTTGCAAGGTCGTTCTCCAGGAGGGCTATTTTTTGTTTCTGCAGCTGGATTTCCGGACTGCTGGTGTTGGCACTGCCCAGGGATAACTCCAGGTTTCTTACAGCCTTTTCATTTTCCTGGACGGCTTTAGAGTAACCATCTAACTCAGACTTTGTTATTACACCTTCCTGGTAAAGCATTTCATTTTTATTTAGCTCATCTACAGCCCTTTCATATAGGCTCTGGGCATATTTTAAATCATTTGATAACTTGCGTTGATTGTTTTCAAGCCTTTCAAGCTCAATTCTTTCCATGTTTATTTCCCTTTGTTTTTTTGAAATCTCCAGGTTGTAGTCATCAATATCCAGTACTGCAATGACATCTCCCCTTTGTACAATATCTCCATCCTTAACCATGATTTTGTCCAGATTTGCAGCAAAATCTATGGTAATGTTATAGGTATCACTTGCCCTGACTACCCCAAAGGCAAAAATCTTGTTCTGGTATTCCTCAAATACCGCTGCATTGTCCTGAGGCACTTCATTCTTGTTTTGACCGCAAGCAGCTGCAACTATCGTTAAAAAGAATAAGAGTAATATGATTCCCATGGACTTTCTTTGGTTTTTCATGAATTCCACACCTTCCCATCTCTTACATTAATAATTCTATTACCATATTCAGCAGACTCTAATGAGTGGGTTACCTGAACTATGGTTTTATGCTTTTCCCTGTTTATCCTTTGGAGGAGCTCTAATGCCTCACCAGTTGTTTTGGAGTCCAGGTTTCCAGTTGGTTCGTCAGCTAAAACTATTTCTGGTTGATTAATTAGTGCCCTGGCAATGGCCACCCTCTGCTGCTGGCCGCCTGACAATTCTCTTGGAGTATGCCTGCGCCTGTCCAACAGACCAACAGTTTCCAGTATTTCCTCTAATGGCTCTTGATAGTTTTTAAGCTTCTTGCCATCCAGCAGAACTGGCAAGAGGACGTTTTCTTCAACATTAAGGTTTGGTATTAAATTGTAAAACTGAAATACAAAACCAATTGACTGGCGCCTCATGGCACTTTCATCTTTATCCTTCATTGCCCCAATATCCCTGCCTAGAATCTTTATTTGCCCGCTGGTTGGCTTATCCAGACCTCCAAGTAGATACAGGAGGGTGCTTTTGCCCGATCCTGAAGGACCCATTATTGAAACAAACTCTTCTTTATCAATGGTTAAATCTATGCCCTTTAATACTTCTAAACTAACATCCCCTAACTGAAAGGTTTTGCAAACATTAATTGCCTCTATTACTACACCCAACACAACTCCCCCTCTCCTTAACCTGCTTCTTTCTCAATAAACAGCATCCAGGCCTCAGGTAAAGTTTTACTCTATCTGAAGCTTATTAACGAAACTGCCAATTTGTTATTCATACTTCAATGAGGAAACTATACTCATTTTGGAGGTTTTCAATGCAGGACTAATTGATGCCACAACTGACACCCCAACACCTGCTATAACTGCAAGCCAAAAAACTGTAAAATCATACTGCATGGTACCACTTAGACCCATGCTGCGCAGCAAGTATGAAATTGTGTTAATTCCCATAATGCCGCCAATCACACCTATAATCCCTGCTATTAGCCCACCAGACAAGGCCTCAATGAACAGCATCTTTTGTGTTTGCTTGATGCTCATGCCAATTGACCGTAAAACTGCAAAGGATCTTCTGCGCTCCATAAAGCTGATTATGTAATTGTTAAGTACTCCAAAGATACCAATGACAATGGTTACATATGAAAAACCATCCAGGAGCAAAAAAAGCTGACTGTTCATCTGGTAATTTCTTTGGACTATGTTCTCAACGGTGTCATTCCAAAAGGGTGTCCTGCTGTATTTTCTATTGATCTTCTGCTGAACAAGCTTGGGATCGTTGTTGGTTTTTATGTAAACCATGTTGTAGTACTGCTCATTCATATCAAGCCTCAAATACCTATCAGACATGATAACATAGTTCCCGTTGTTTTCTATGGTGCTGGTAAAGCCAATGATTTGATAGGGGACATCTCCTCTGGGAGTCTTTAGGGTCATTATGTCATTTTCCTTGAGTCCCAAGAGTTTTTTAATATGAGTTGAAACAATAATATACCTGCCTGAATTTAACTTCTTGACTGCTTCCCCAGGCCCTCCAGGGACTTCTATATTCATGAAATCAAAGAACCTTTCATTAATACCTTCTAAAGTCCAAACTATATAGTCTGTTCCGACTACCTCCACGTTTCTTGTCATTAGGGCGCCATAGGTGTCCTCCACTCCTGCAACGCTTCTTAGCCCTGCCTCTGTGTGTCTATCAGCCATCTGGGGTGCTGCAAGTATTTCAAACTTCCAGTTTCTAAAAAATGATGTAACCTCAGTCATTACACTAACACCCACAATTTTCACTATTAAAATACAGGTAATGCCTATGTACAATAATGCAATATTATTTATGATATTTTTATTATTTCGTAGGTTTTTGAGAGCCAAGAGACCTTCATTTCCAAAAAGCCCTGCAAATAACCCTTCCATGACCTTGATTAAGGTATTTATAATTAGCGGCAAGAGCATTATTATGCCAGTTATACCAAGGAGCATTGACACTGTTGACAGGGGCATAACCAGATTGTAGGGAAGCAGGGGAGGTATGAGCATGGAAAGGCCTACAAATATTAATCCCAGCATGTATTTATATTTCCTAGGTTTTTTCTTGTTTTCAATGTTGTTCAAAACAATGTCCTTTACAGGAATTTTGGCCACCTTCCAGATTGGAATAAAGGCACTTGAGAAGGATAAAACAACTGCCAGGGCAAAGGTAGTCAGCACTTGTGCCGGTGTATATACTACATGGGTGGTTATGCCCTGCAGCCAGGAAGGAGTAGTCAGCTTTGCCATGACATGCAGCACTCCTATACCAAGAAAGGACCCTGTTATTCCGCCAATTATACCGTAAACAATACTTTCAACTAGAAATACCGTATTGACCATTTTTCGAGTTGCTCCCACACTTCTAAAGGTGCCTATTACTGGTATTCTTTCATAGGCAATTACTTTAAAGGAAGTATAGATAATAAAGATACTGATAAGTATTACAATGGCAACCATCATTATAAATGGCTGTGTTATTTGATTTGTATATTCCTTGATATCTGCTTCTCTGATTGTTTCTGTTACAGTATAACGAGGATACTCTTGTGCCAACCTTTCTATAAAACTGTTCTTTTGTGATCCGTCCAGAAGCTTTATATAAATTGTATTAGATTTGCCCCTTACTTGATTTAGTGAATTTATGTATTCCTTGGGCACCACGGCATATGTATTTCTACCATCCTCCAGGAATAGACCTGTAGGCTGTGCAATGCCCACGATTTTGAAGTGAATCCTTTGGCCATGCACATCTAAAGCCAGGTTTTCCCCAATTTCAAGCCCATACTTTTGGGCAGTATCTCTACTGATAATTACTTTTCTTCCCGAAAAGGGTTCAATTCCAGCCTGCTCAGACAGCACTAATGTATGCATTGTGCTTAGCTCATCCAATTCATAGCCAAGGATGTTAAACCGCAGCACCTCATCCCTTGATACCTTGTAAACACCACTTCCATGCATGACACCTACAGCATATTCCAGTTCATCAGCAAAAGAATTAAGCTGATAGTCAGGAATAAATGCTGATGGGGAGTTCTGGTTTGGATAGATCATTATCTCAGCTGTTCCATAATACTTGGTCAAATATTGCGTATAGGTTTTTTCTATGGTCTTTGATAGGCCAGTTGAGCCAAAGTATAGTGCAGCTGACAGCATGACGGATAAAATAATTAGAAAGGTTCTTAGCTTTTTTTCTTTAATATTGCGCAATGTAAATTTAAGAATAATATCCACAAATTCATCTCCCAAAGATAGCTGTAGAGTAAAGCCCATGTTTTATTAAGACATCTAAATAAAACATCTAAACCAAAGCAAAGCTTAGCTTGTGCTATAAGGTAGATTAGCACAAGCTTAAGGTCAGTACTTATTGAGTTGGCATTGGCATCTCTTTGTGATTAATTGGAAAAATTACTTGGACAGTACAGTAACCATTCAATAATCATTCAATAATAATTGTTGGATCAAGGAATAAATAGACCAGGATGGCAACCATAAAGCAGTAGGCAGCAAAATATACCAGCTTACTCTTTCTTAAAAAATCGATTAACCAGACAATACCTATCACAGAAAAAATATAGGTTGTAACAAATGACACTACCATGGGTCCAACGCCAATTTCAGTCCAGATACCAGTACTTATGTCACCAAGAGCCAGAACTGATGAACCAAGTATTATTGGAATCACCAATAAAAAAGAATACTTTACTGCCGTTTCCCTGGATAAACCCACCCACAGGGCAGAGACCAGGGTAGCCCCTGAACGTGAAATCCCAGGCAAAACAGCTATGGTCTGTCCCAGCCCTACTATGACTGCATCAAAAAATGTCATATTCTTTTCAGTCCTGCTGCCATACTTGTGAAAACGTTCAATAAAGATTAAAAGAGAGCCTGTGACTATTAGGGCTCCTGATATAAAAGCCGGTGTCTTCATGGTATCAGCCACCAGACCCTTAAGCAAGACACCCAGGCCGCCAGTAATAACCGTCGCCACTATTATATACAATCCAAAGAAAAAATGAACCCTATTTATGTGATTTTTTTCTCTAAGATAAGATAAAAAGCCTGAAATTACTTGCGCTAGATCCCTTCTAAAATACAATATGACAGCTAAAGCCGAGGCCTGGTGCAGGAAAATTTCAAAAGCCAAGCCTGGAAAGTGATAGCCTAGAATAAGTTCAGTTATAACAATATGGGCTGTACTGGAAATTGGCAGGAATTCTGTAATACCCTGGACAACTCCAAATATAATAGCTTCTATATAAGTCATAATATACTCCTTCATATGTTTCTTAAATTAACAGAAATATATATTAGTAATGGTTTTGCCTCATCTAGTATAGCATAGGATATTATACTTATCCATAAACAACAAGACCCATCCATTTCACCATAATGGGAAAATAGATGGGCCAATTACGACTAATGTATGACTACTTCTTCAAGCCGCTTTTTTCTACCATTAACGCCCGTACCTTCATGGTTAAACCAAAGAGATTAATAAATCCTGTTGCATCCTTTTGGTCATACACCGCACTTTCACCAAAGGTAACAAACTCCTCATTGTATAAAGAGTATGGCGAGAAAGCACCAGCAGGCATTATGTTTCCTTTATACAGCTTTAATTTAATTTTACCCGTTACTGTTTTTTGTGTGCTGTTTACAAAGGCATCCAGGGCTTCTTTTAGGGGATGAAACCATACACCGTCATAAACCATCTCAGAATATTTTTGGGCTAATAGCTCTTTATAATGGAAGGTTTGTCTGTCAAGGGTTAATAGCTCAAGCTCCCTGTGGGCAAAATAGAGTAATGTACCCCCAGGTGTCTCATAGACGCCCCTTGACTTCATGCCAACAAGACGATTCTCTACCATGTCACAAATACCTACACCATTTGCCGCAGCAACCTGGTTTACATAATCCATAAGTTCAATGGGAGCAAGATCCTTCCCGTCAATTTTAACGGGAATACCTTCTGCAAATTCTATTTCCATATAAGTAGGCTTATCTGGAGCCAGTTCCGGTGGGGTAATAATCTGCAGCAGTTCATTATATTTAGGTTCGTTTCCTGGGTTTTCCAGGTCCCCACCTTCATGGCTTAAATGAAAGAGGTTTCTATCCCTGCTGTAGATCTTTTCTTTAGTAACTGATAGGGGAATGCCTCTCTTTTGAGCATATTCTATACAGTCTTCCCTTGATTTTAAATCCCACTCACGCCAGGGAGCTATAATTTTCAGGTTAGGATTTAATGCCTTGACAGTCAATTCAAAGCGAACCTGGTCATTGCCCTTGCCTGTGGCACCATGGGCTATGGCCTCAGCACCCTCCTTTTTTGCTATTTCCACAAGCCTTTTTGCAATTAAGGGCCTTGCAAAGGAAGTCCCAAGCAAATATTTACCCTCATAAACAGCTCCAGCTTTTAAACAGGGATATACATAGTCTGTAATAAACTCTTCCCGTAAGTCTTCAATGTAAAGCTTTGATGCTCCACTATTAATTGCTTTTTCGTGCAGGGGCTCCAATTCTTCACCCTGCCCCACATCTGCTGCCATGGCAATTACTTCATAACCGTAGTTTTCCTTGAGCCATGGAATAATGACTGAAGTATCCAGTCCTCCCGAATATGCTAGCACAACTTTCTTCATTGACCACACACCTTACCCTTCTTATGATTATAATATGGCTGCCATTAGACCTTTCTGGGCATGCATTCTGTTTTCTGCCTGGTCAAAAACTACTGAGTTAGGTCCATCCATGACCTCTGAAGTAATTTCTTCACCCCTATGGGCTGGTAGACAGTGCATTACGAGAACGTCCTTCTTGGCTTTTTGTAAAGTCTCAGAGTTAATCTGATACCCCTGGAACAATTTTAGTCTTTCTTGGGTTTCCTTTTCCTGTCCCATACTGGTCCAAACATCTGTATAGACAACATCTGATCCCCCAATGACATCCAGTAGATTATTTTCAATAATTACTTTAGAACTGCTTTTTTCAGCAAGGGATTTTGCCTTTTCAACTACAGATTTTTCTGGTTCATATCCTGGAGGTGTTACAACAGCAATGTCCATACCAACCATGGCGCATCCTGTAAGCAGTGAATTGGCAACATTATTTCCATCACCTATATAGGTCATTTTCAATCCCTTTAGGATACCTTTCTTTTCTCTGATTGTAAATAAATCAGCAAGTATCTGACAGGGGTGTAAGAAATCAGTCAAGCCATTGATAACTGGAATACTGGCATTATCTGCAAGCTCAATAACACTTTCATGGGAAAATGTTCTAATCATAATACCGTCTAAATAACGCGAGAGGGTTTTTGCAGTATCCCCAATTGTCTCTCCTCTTCCAAGCTGCAGCTCATTTGCACCTAAAAAGAGGGCATATCCGCCAAGCTGCACCATTCCTACCTCAAAGGATACCCTTGTTCTTGTTGAAGGCTTATGAAAAATCATACCTAAAGTCTTACCCTTTAGCACATGATGGGGTTCTCTCTTTTTTGTTTTATCTTTGATATATGCTGCTAGATCCATAATGTAAAATAGTTCTTCCCTGGAAAACTGGGTTAAGCATAGACAGTCCCTGCCCTTTAAATCCCTGGCTAACTTCTCGTTAATTTCCATTTTATTCCCTCCATTTATTAATGTATCAAAGAAAATTATTCAACTTCTGAAATGATGCTTTTAAAGATTTCCAAGCCCTCATCAACAGTCTGCCTATCCACAGTCAGTGCAGGAAGGAATCTTACAACACTTCCCCCGGCAGCACTTAAAAGCAAACCCTTTTCCATTGCCTTCTTGACTATGGGCAGGCTTTCTCCCTTTACTTCCACACCAACCAGCAGCCCTAGACCCCGCACTTCTTTGATTGCCGAATATTCTTTTTTCAGTTCATTGAGCTTATCCATTATGTAATTACCCATGGCTTCAACCTTTTCAAAAATATTTTCCTTAAGCATGATCTCTAGTACGGCTTTACCTGCTGAACATGCTAGAAAGTTTCCCCCAAAGGTTGAAGCATGATCCCCAGGCCCAAAAGCTTGAGCCACCTCTTCAACAGCCAGCATGGCGCCTATGGCTGTACCATTTCCCAGGGCTTTGGCCAGGGTCATGATATGAGGTTTTATCCCATAATGCTCATAAGCAAATAGCTTTCCGGTCCGACCCATACCGCACTGCACTTCATCAAGAATTAACAGCAGGTCCCTTTCTGTACAAAGCTGCTCAACTTCTTGGAGATATTTACTGTGGGCAGCATGTACTCCACCTTCTCCCTGTACCGGCTCAAGTATGACAGCACATGTCTTTTCCGTCAGGGCCTCCTCTAAAGCTTTTATATCATTAAAGGGTACATATCTAAAGCCCTCCAGTAAGGGAGCAAAGCCCTTTTGCACCTTATCCTGTCCTGTAGCTGTAAGAGTTGCCATTGTCCTTCCATGGAAGGAATTTTTCATGGTAATTATTTCATACCTGTCTGAACAATACTTGTGGTTGGAGTACTTTCGTGCAAGTTTTATTGCTCCTTCATTTGCTTCTGCTCCACTATTAGCAAAGAATACCTTATCAAAAACGCTGTTTTCCACAAGGATTTTTGCAAGCTCAACCTGGGGTTTAATCCAGTAAAGGTTAGAAGTGTGTACTAATTCCTGGGCCTGCTTGTGCATTGCTTCAGTTACCTCAGGATGACAATGTCCCAGGGAGGTAACAGCCAATCCCCCAACGAAATCTATATATTCCTTTCCGTCAGCATCCCACACCTTGCTGCCTTCTCCCTTTACGAGAGCAATTGGAAATCTACCATAAGTATTCATCACATATTTTTTGCCCAGTTCTAAAATTTCATTATTATTCATTCTTCCACCTCAATTTGCTATTCATTGTCCTTCATGATCTTTCATAGCTTTTCATTTAATTCAAGGCTAGGCCATTATAACTTTTTTATTAAGCTCTGGGTTAGTATATTAATTATTATAAGCTTTAATAGCCTATAATTCTACCATGGTGCCCACACCCTGATTTGTAAAGACCTCCAGCAGGGGCGAGTGGGGAATCCTTCCATCTATAATATGTGTCTTTTTTACGCCGCCTTTAAGTGCCTGGATGCAGCACTGAATTTTTGGGATCATCCCCTCTGAAATAACTCCCTTTTCAATGAGATTAGGCACTTCTCCAACCTTTAGCACAGAAATTAAAGAATTTTCATCATTTCTATCCTTCAAGATGCCCTTTACATCAGTTAATAATATCATTTTATCTGCTCCCAGGGCTTTAGCCATTTCTCCAGCTACATAATCAGCATTAATATTGTAGCTCTGGCCATTATCATCCACTCCTATGGGAGCAACAACAGGTATATAGCTCTGCTCAATAACTGATTTTATTATATCAGGATTTATCTTTTTTACCTCCCCAACAAAACCCAGGTCGTGGGTTATGGTTTCTCCCTTGCTATTTTTTGAAGTAACCATATGGGGAACCGCCTCTATCAGTTGGCCGTCCTTTCCACTAAATCCTAAAGCCTTACCTCCGCTGCGTGTGATAGAGCTTACAACTGATTTATTCACCTTGCCCACCAGAACCATTTCCACAACTTCCATGGTCTCAGCATCAGTTATCCTGAGTCCATTTACGAAGGTGGATTTTTTGCCAAGCTTATTAAGGAGGCTGCTTATCTCTGGTCCGCCTCCATGGACTATCACCGGATTCATTCCTACATATTTCATTAGTACGCAGTCCTTTGCCACAGCTTGCTTTAATTCCTCATTCACCATGGCGTGACCGCCAAATTTTATTACTATTGTTTTCCCATAAAACTCCTTGATATATGGTAAGGCCTCAACTAACACATTGGCTCTTTGTAAGGGTGTAATATCCATTTATTTTAACATCCTTTCATGAACGATAATCAGCATTTATTTTCACATAATCATAAGAAAAATCACAAGTCCAGGCAGTAGCCTCAGATGATCCCATATTCATATTAACTATCAGGCTTATATCCCTTTGACCCAGGATCTTCCTGGCATTTTCCTCACTAAAAGCAAGGCCCATGCCGTTTTTCATCATTTGCTCTTTACCAGCATTTGATTCAATGTACATGTCTACTATGTCAGGGTTAAAATTAGCTCCGGAATTTCCCACTGCCATGATCACCCTGCCCCAATTTGCATCCTCGCCAAAGATTGCTGTTTTTACCAGTGCCGAGGTTGTGACACTTCGAGCTGCCTTTCTTGCATCTTCTATTGATGGGGCATTCAAGACCTTTACAGTAATAAATTTAGTTGCACCTTCCCCATCTCTCACAATTAGTTCAGATAATTTGAAGCAAAGGGCTGATAGTGCCTTCTTAAATACATGATAATCCCCATTCTTTTGGATAATGGGACTGTTTCCCGCAAGGCCATTTGCCAATATTAGCACCATGTCATTGGTGCTTGTGTCACCATCTACAGATATCATGTTGTAGGTTTCATCAACTACTTCTGATAGGGCCTCCTGAAGCACATTGGGATTGATTGCTGCATCTGTGGCAATAAATGACAGCATTGTGGCCATATTGGGATGAATCATACCTGAACCCTTGGCCATGCCACCTAATCTTACAATTTTTCCGTCTATTTCCACCTCAACTGCTGCCTCTTTTGGGAAGGTATCGGTAGTCATTATTGCTTCAGCTGCATCACTTGAACTATTGCTGTTTAAGACAGCAGCACATGCCTGCTTGATTCCCTGTGATACTATATCCATGGGCAGCTGAACGCCTATTACACCGGTAGACGATACTAGAACCTCTCGTGACTCAATATGTAATTCAGCTGCCGCTATCCTGGCCATTTTTCTGGCATTCTCAAGACCCAATTCTCCAGTACATGCATTTGCATTCCCACTATTTACTACAATAGCCCTGGAAAAGCCATTGGAAGCTTCTATATTTTCTTTGGTAATTAATACCGGGGCTGCCTTAACTGCATTTTGTGTAAATACCCCGGCAGCAGCAGCTTTGACTTCAGAATAAATTATTGCAAAGTCCTTTTTAATCTTCTTTAGTCCAGCATGAATTCCTGTTGATTTTATTCCTTGAACAGTTGACATGCCGTTGTCAATAAATTTATAATCTATCACTATTAAAATCCTCCTTTATTTGTGTATTGCCAAGCTATTTAAAAGTGTTTGGGGAGCAAGACCTATAAAATTAGCCACTAGAACCGTCCCCCTGGTTGGTTTTATTTTAGGGGTAAATGGTTAGATTCTGGAGTGATGTGGCTTCATCTATTCCCAGGGCTATGTTCATGTTCTGTACAGCCTGGCCCGAGGCGCCCTTGATCAGGTTATCTATTACTGAAGCCACAACAATCCTATTGTTTCTAGCATCCACTTTAAAATTTATTAGGCAGTTATTACTGCCTGACACCCATTTTGTGTGAGGCCATGTTCCCTCTGGCAGTATTCCCACAAAGGGCTTATCCTGGTAGAATTCATTGTACAGCTGTCGTATTTCGCCCTCACTAATATCCTTTATTATAGTAGCATAGCATGTACTTAGTATTCCCCTGTTAATTGGAGCTAGTTGAGGTGTAAAGGTTATAGTAACCTGATTTCCTGCAACGAGGGACAGCTCCTGCTCAATCTCCGGAGTATGTCTGTGCTCGGCAACTCCATAGGGATTGATGTTATCACAGACGCTGTTAAAATGTGTTATAGCGTTTGCTTTTCTTCCAGCGCCAGATACTCCAGACTTGGAGTCAACTATTATTCCCTTGAGCTCAACAAGTCCATTAAAAAACAGTGGGGCCAGGGCAAGAATAGCACTTGTTGGATAGCAGCCTGGATTGGCAATAATCCTGGCACCTTTTATCTCTTCTTTATATATTTCAGGAAGTCCATAAACAGCTTCCTTTAATAAATGAGGCGCCTTATGCTCTGTCTCATACCAGGAAGTATAATTCTCTATCTCTTTTAACCTAAAGTCTGCTCCCAGATCTATTATTAGCTTTTCCTTCTCATAACCCTTTAAAGCCGCACCTGAAGAGTAACCATGGGGAAGGGCCAGAAATAAAACATCACATCGTTCTAGTGCATTATCAATATGGAACTCCTCGAGCTTCATATTAAAATCCCAGCCCAGGCTGGGGTAAATTTCATTTAGTTTTTGTCCTACAAAGGTTTCAGAGGTTAGTAATTCCAACTCTACATGGGGATGCCTTAGCAAGATCCGCACCAATTCCAAACCGGTAAATCCACTTGCACCCACAATTCCTACTTTCATTTTTTAAAGCCCCCTAAAGAAAATAACAATTAAAACTCAGGTTTTAATTGTTTTCAGTTTCATTATTAGAATTATGGTTATAATTATACACACAAGCGCATAATAATTCAACAACTTTTTTTCAACTATAAACATTAAAATAACACAGATTTTTTATTCTCTAGTTACTCTCTAATAGAGAGTATAGATTTAATCTGTGTTAATATAATTCCCCGAATTATTATATCAAATAATTATAATTATTAGTAGCTTACACTTAATTCCCTGGATCTTTGGGCAGCCATCTTTACTGCTGAGCCAATTATCCTTGTAAAACCCCCATTTTCAAGCTCTTTTAACCCGGCTAAAGTGGTACCTCCTTTAGAGCTTGTTAACTGTACAAGCTTTTTACTATCTATCCCTGATTCCTTTACAAGCTTTGCTGCACCAAAAACTGTCTGTACTGCAAGCTGAAAGGCAACCTCTTTTGCCAACCCATTTTGTTCTCCTGCTTCTGCCATTGCAGCTATCATTAGATACACATAGGCAGGACCACTTCCACTAAGACCCGTAATGGTATCTATCATATCCTCTTTAACATGCATAACAATACCCAACGAGCTAAATAAGGCATCAACTATAAATCTCTGGCTATCCTTGGTATTCTTACCCATGGTAACAGCAGTAGCACCTGCTTTGACCTGGCAGGGTAAATTGGTCATGGTCCTTACTAAACAATAGTCTTTATCCAGCCTCTTTTCAAACCAATCAAGGGACAAACCAGCTGCAGTAGATATGATTAACTGCTCCTGGGTCAATAACCCCTTCATCTCATTTAGTGCACACTCCATGTCCTGTGGCTTTACCCCTAGAATAACAATACGAGCATCTTCCAATACATGGGCTTTATCATGGCTGGTTTTAACTCCCCAGCGGGTTTTTAAGCCTGCTAGCTTATCCCTGTCACTTTTATTAGTTACATAGATATTACCAGCATCAGCAAAACCACTGCTTAGCAAACCCTTGATCATTGCTTCTGCCATATTTCCTGCACCTATAAAGGCTATTTTACCGAACATATCCATTTTAATATCCTCCCTGTTTTTTGTCATAAATTTTTTGTAATATATTTTTCGCACTTTAAATCTTTCCAGATTTTACCTATAACATGATTCTTTTTAAATATAAAAAAGCTCTCCATCCACAAAGGACGAAAAGCTTAAAGATTTCCGTGTTACCACCTTAATTGATGCTGAATAAACAGCATCCACTCAGTCAGGTACGCCTGCTTTACAGGTTATACCCTCCCCTCTGATAACGGTGGGGCTCCGTAACTGGTTTATCACCAGCGGCTCCAGGGCGGGTTTCAGAAACATTACTTGACAATACCTTCCAGCCAGGGGTATTGCTCTCTGACAAGCTCTCTTTCTTACTATTCCCTTTCATGACCTTTACTTCAATATAGTTTTTTAACGTTATTGTAATTTTAACAGGCACAGGGAAAAGTGTCAAGTTATTGTACAGTTTTTGTTCAAAAAACTGATATTTATTTTGCTTATATAATTATTATTGTATCTTTATACTTTGGATATACTAAGAAACATAGATATATAATTTTTTAGCTAACAAGGGGGTTTCTTCCATGCAGGATATGATATGCGACTGCCTATGTGTATATAGAAAGGATGGAATGTGTGAATTGGGCATTCCAGTAATTACAGGGGACAGAAGAAGACGAGGATTTTGCCCTGCCCTTTCTAGAAGTAGTGCTTTTAAGATTCAGGGTAATAACAGCTTAGTATAGTAATTTTATTTAGTAGAGAATTTTAAATAAAATCAAGTATGGATTCAAGATCTATAATAATAGTAAAGCTAGTCTTAAAAGGTAAAGGAGCCACCAGCCCTTTGGGAAGGTGGCTCCGACTATTTCAATTGTAATATATTTATAGGCTGCTGTGGATCATGTGGCGGTAACAGGATAGGGCCATGATCCCCAGAATTATTGCTGGGCATTATTCTATTTATATCTTCTGGCATAACCAAAATGTAGGTGTTCTTATATAAATCATCAGTAATTTCTGCTAAATCTCTTTCAACATGTGAAATTGAACTAATTATTACCCATCCAAAAGCAAGTATCCCCATCACCAAAAAAATCTTTCTAGACATTTTCTCACTCCTTTAACTTACTAACTTTCTAAGTTCATTCTAGAAGGTTCCTAATTTTCCTTTAATATATACTATCATATATCTTGATTATTAACAAAAATTCACTTTTTTAATATTTTTACAATAAATGGTATTGTTTTAATTTAGTCCCAGTCGTTCCTTTAGTTCTTTACTTAAATTGCGGCTGACAGGTATTTCCGTTTTATTCTTATCACTCATTACCAGAAGGTAGTTTCCCTTAAACCAGGAAACTAATTCCTTTACTTCATCCAAGTTTACAAGAAAGCTCCTGTGTACTCTAAAAAACTTCAGCTTGGTTTTTTCCAGCTTTTTTTCCAAGGTGTTTAGATTCATTTTTGCATGATATATTTCTAAACGAGTATAAATATTTATCTCCTTGTCATTTCCCGTAGCCGCGAAAATAATGTCTTTTGGGTCTAATAAGAGCAACCTTCCATTATTCTCTACAGGCACTTTTACTACTGATTGTTCTTCCTTGGTTTGTATTGTAGTTTTCTGTGATGGATCCATCAGCATGCTGGTAATCTTTTCTACAAGTTCTGAAGCAGCTTCAGACTTTAATATTGTAGATTTTATTCGAACCAGAGTTTCCATGATCCGTTCATCATCAAAAGGCTTAAGGATATAGTCAATTGCCCGAACCTCAAATGCACTAATGGCATGCTGGTTATAGGCTGTAGCAAAAACAATGGCAGGCGAATACTCTGCTTTATAGATTTTTCTTGCCACTTCCAAACCATTAATGTCGTGCATTTCTATATCTAAAAAGACTACATCTGGCTTTAATTCTTCTACTAACTTAATGGCATCCCATCCGCAGTCAGCTTCTCCCACTACTTTATAATGACTATCTTTGTCAATAATAAATTTTAGTTCATCTCTAGCCGGCTTCTCATCATCTACAATTATTACTGAAATAGGCAGCTTAGTCATAGTTTATGCCACTCCCTCTTCAGGTAATTTGACTTTAACAGATGTTCCTTCACCTAATATGCTGCTAATCTTCAAACCATATTCTTTTCCATAAATATTTGAGAGCCTGTAGTGGACATTTTGTAAAGCTATACCTAAGCCAGTGGACTGACAGGGTTTTCCTTCCAGCAATAATTCAAGCTTTTCTTTCTCTATACCTACACCATTATCATTAACAGCCACCTCTACCTGCCCTTCATGACTTGTTACAATAATGTCTATTTGTCCACCTTGTTTCTTGAGCAGCAAGCCGTGCTTAATTGCATTTTCTACTAGAGGTTGTAAGGTTAGCGGGGGCAGCTTGGTATCTAGCAACCCTTCCTTCACTTTAAAGTTTACCTTTATTTTATCACCATATCTCACCTGCTCAATAGCCAGGTATGACTTGATATGCTCTATCTCCAAGGCTAAACTAACCAGCTCGTCAGCATGATTGAGATTTTTTCTAAAATAGTCTGCCAGCTTAACTAAAAGCTTCCTAGCCAAATCAGGATCTGTCCTACAGCATGAGTTTATTGTATTCAGTGCATTAAAAAGAAAATGAGGATTTATCTGAGCCTGCAGTGCTCTAATTTCTGCCTTAGCTGTAAGCTGAGCCCGCTGTTCCAGCTCCGACAGCTCAAGCTGGGTGGAAAACAAATGGACCAATCCCTCTGCCAGCTTAATTTCCATGGTGTCAATAGCATTTTCCTTGGGCTGATAAAGCTTTAATGTTCCTACCACCTGATCTCCTTGTTTGAGAGGCAGTATAATACCGGATTTTAGCTTACATCCGGGATGAGAACAGCCTATTTCAGCTTGAGTATTAGCAATATAAGCATCACCCATCATTACTTTTTTCGTAGCGCTGGTTTGAATGGGTATCCCAGGCCTGTGATGGTCTTCTCCCACGCCTACATGAGCTAAAACCTTCTTATCATCAGTGATAGCTACTGCTCCAATATCAGCCACCTGATAAATAATCTTGGCAGTTGCCAGAGCAGATTCATAGGTTAAGCCTTTTTTTAAGAATGGTAGGGTTTGATTGGCAATTTCCAAGGCCTTTTGAGCTTGGACAGCACCTACCCTCTCCTGCTCCTGCCTAATATTTTGTATAATAGTTATATAGATAGCTATTCCAACCGCATTGGTTATGGTCATTGGAATACCGATTATTTTCACCAGCTCCAATGCATCAGCAAAGGGTTTTGCCAGCAGCAGGATTATCCCCATTTGTAGCGCTTCTGCAGTTAAGCCCACTAAAAAAGCAATTGTCCAATTAATCTTTTTAAAGCTGTATTTATGAGCAAAATAGCCGGCTAATGTACCTTCAATAATTGTGGCAACTCCACAGGCAAAGCCGGTAAATCCGCCTAAAAGCATTCGGTGACCACCAGCTATTATCCCTGCTCCCATTCCTACCAACGGCCCACCAATTAAGCCGCCTACTACAGGACCGATAACTCGTGAGTTTGCTATGGCCCCCTGTATTTCAACCCCAGAATAGGTGCCTATTATACCAATCAAGCCAAAGGCAAAAATCAAAAATATTTTATCCTTTTTAGAAATGTCTCCAATAATAATATTTCGAAAAACTTTAATTCTCATTAATAAAAATCCTAATGTTGCGATTAAGCCAAATCTTTGCAGCAAAACCCATAGTAATTCCCACATGCTCCTCCATACCTCCTCTCCGTCTCTAAATATAACAAAGTTCTTGTCCTCACTCAATAGTGATTCATTGGGTGTCAAATACTTCGCTGATTCCGGTTTGCAAGAAACAGAGCTGATATGCAAAAGGGAAATGTCTTACATGAAGGAGACATTTCCCTAAGGTTTTTAGCCGGAGTTAATCTATTTTCCTACAGTTACAGAAGAATCAGAAGTGCTGATTACAGCTTTAGACTTCCACATAAAGGCTGCAAATGCCACTATAGCTGCCACTATTCCCACCGGGTATGAAATAGTGGTTGGCAGGCTAAAGCCTTCCGGTGCCTGAAAAATATAAGTTACAACTACTGCTGTCATAAATGTTGCCGGAATTAAAGTAACCCAGAAGAAGCGAGCATTTTTTAGCAGGTAAATAGATGCTGTCCACAGTACAATTGTGGCTACCGTCTGATTTGACCAGGCAAAATAGCGCCAAACAATATTAAAATCGATAAAGGTTAAGGCAAAACCTATCCCTAACAGGGGAGCAGCCAATAGGTATCTATTTTTAACTTCTACCTGATCTAGTTTAAAGAATTCAGCTAAAATGTATCTAGCTCCCCTAAAGGCTGTATCAGCTGAAGTAATAGGCAATACTATTACCCCTAGTACGGCCAAAGTTCCACCAACAGTACCCAATAGACCCATAGAAACAGTATGAACTACATTAGCAGGTGCACCTGCATCAGCCAATGCCTCTGTAGAACCAAAAAAGGCCATAGCTGCCGCTGCCCAGATCATGGCTATTACAGATTCAGAAATCATAGCACCATAGAACGAGCGTCGACCATGCTTCTCATTTTGTAAACATCTGGCCATTAATGGTGACTGGGTAGCATGGAAGCCACTGATAGCACCACAAGCAATGGTGATAAATAATAGCGGCCAAATTGGTAATTCCCTTGGATGTAAATTGGCCAGGGTAAGCTCAGGAATCTGATAGCCCTTTAAGAAAATACCACCAATAACTCCTACTGCCATGATAATTAAAATTGCTCCAAACAATGGATAAATGCGTCCAATTAATTTATCTACTGGTAAGACAGTGGCCAGGAAGTAATACACTACAATAATGTAAATCCAGTGCTGTGCTGACAGACCACCTTCAAACAAGTTTGCTAATAGACCTGCAGGGCCCATCATGAATACTGTTCCTACTAAAACTAGTAAAACAACAGTAAACAAGTTGACAAAGTACTTCATACCATTTCCCATGTAAGTTCCTACTATCTGAGGAAGGCTATAACCTTTATGCCTTACAGACAGCATTCCAGCAAAATAGTCGTGAACTGCACCAGCAAAAATCCCCCCAAGTGCAATCCACAAAAAAGCTACCGGCCCCCACAATGCTCCAGCAATGGCACCAAAAATTGGCCCTAAACCAGCAATATTTAAGAGCTGAATCAGAAATATTCGGGGCCATGAAAGAGGTACATAGTCTACACCATCTTTCATTTCTATAGCAGGCGTAGGACGGTTTTCTTCAATACCAAATACCCTTTCTACAAAGGCACCATAAAAAACATAACCTAGAATAAGAATTGCAATGGCGGCTAAAAAAGTGATCATTAAAAAACTCCCTCCTCCTTAAGGTTTGTAGTTGTTACTACCACCTTAAGTTTAGTGGGAGTTGTCTATTTTGTTGATAATTTCACTCTGAACTGTAGCAATTTAACCTGTAACTGTGTTTATTTTGGCTTGAATGTATTAATTCTTATCTTCCATCATCTATCGTCTCACCTAAAAATAGGATCACTTTTCCATTTAGGGTTTGAGTTTTGATTGCGATGGCTAATAATTTTATGGCTGATAGACCCTAATTTCTTTTAAAGATTTTAAGTGTTTGTTCTAATAATCCTGCAAGAAATATTGTGATAAGAGCCCATGCAAATACTCCGGCTGTATTAAGATAGGCCTTTTCTATTAGCAAGCCTGTACCCATTGATATTCTGGGCTGGCTGAGAACTTCTGCCGCTATAACTATTTTGAGATTTAAACCCATTGTTGCTGACATTCCCCCATAAAGATAAGATCTTATAGAAGGCAAGTACAGGTCCTTTAACCTGTCTATTTTATTTACATTATAGATGTTCATCATTTCCACCAATTTAACATCCACATTTCTTATACCTTGTACTGTGTTTTCGTAAATTACTGGAAATATCACTACAAAACCTACTAAAATCGGAGCTTTTTCTGACTCAAGCCATATAATAGCAAGGAGTATCATTGCCATGGTAGGTACTGCCTTACTAATAAGTACTAGAGGTCTTAGAAGATAGTAGATTGACTTTGAAAAGCCTCCCATCATTCCTAAACTAATTCCCACCCCTAATGCAAGGATAAATCCTGTCAGGGCTCTTTTTAACGTATTTATCACTGCTAGTATAAAATCAGGTGATTTAATGATTTTAATGGTTTCATTTAAAGTTGTCTCAGGGGAGGGAATTAAAATTTCTTTATCTACTATAATAGATGCAATCTTCCAGAGTATTAATAGTATTATTACCGATAGTATTGTATAAAGCAGCTCTTTTTCACCCTTAGTTTTAGAAATAGAAGCCTTCATCTGGAAGCTTTCCTCCTACTGCTTCCGGTGAATACTCAAAGAGTACTTTTAAATAGTTTTCAATTGCTTCCCTGGCCTCCTTTGAGCTCCTATATTCAATGTTAGATCTCTGCAGACCATTTATTACAGCGGCTTTAGATAATCCTGTTTCAAGTTCTTCACTGTATTGACCTGCTTTTTCAGGATTTGCAGATAACCATTCAATACTGCTCTCATATTCCTTCAAGAACATTTCCACAAGCTCTGGGTGATTTTCAATTAATTCATTTTTGATGATTAGCGATGCCTGGGGATAACTATCACCCTTATCTAATTTACTCCATTCTTCCTGTAAATCTAACAATATAACTGTATCCTGCTTTTTCATCATTACATTTGAAAGTACTGGTTCTGGAATAACAGATATGGTACTTTTTCCGGCTATAAAGGATGAAGCAAGCTCTGTAGCTTCACCCATATAGGTTAATGTAACATCTTTTTCTGGATCTATACCATTACTTGTTAGAAGATACCTGAATACTATATCTGGAGTAAGGCCCCTCCCCAAAGTATGGATTTCTCTGCCTTTTAAATCTTCCCAGCCATTAATTTCTTCATTCCCAACCACATAGAGAACTCCCCAAACAACAGATGCTGCCAGTTTATACTCCACACCTCTATTATACAAAGCAGCGGCTAGATTGGTGGGTACAACTGCTATATCAATTTCCCCAGAGACAATTTTAGATGCCATGGCATCTGGTGATTTAACAGATTCATAGCTTATTTCTATATGTTCCCCAAAGGACGGATTTTCTTTAAACATTTTTATCATGCTCAGGGTCGGTGCACCTGAGGGAGCTGCTACCTTTAGACTTATATTTTCTGCCTCTTTTACATTTGATTCTGAAGCTTCTGGTGGATTGTTTACCTTTGATGCGCATCCAGAAAACATTAATACTGCTAAACTTACAATTAATATTAAGCTTTTTATTTTTTTCATTACTCCACACTCCCATTTTATTATTATTTTAAGCACTTTTAAATTCACTTGTTTCCTTAATATCTTTTTGTTGTGAAAGGATTTTGATCAGCTTGGTTCTAATACTGATTAATTCTTTATCTTCCAGGGTCCTTATATTTTGCGGCATATCAATGTTTATTACGTTTCTTACAGTACATGGGTTTTTAGTAAGAACAACAATTTTATTTCCTAACAATACAGCCTCGTCTATTTCGTGGGTGACAAAAACAACGGAATTATTCCATTGATGCCAGATATCAATCAAGCTTTTCACCATGTTGATTCTAAGGTCATAATCCAGAGATTTAAAGGGTTCATCCATTAATAACAATTCTGCCTGGAAATTAAATGCCCTTGCTATGGAACACCGCTGGCGCATACCCCCACTTAATTGATGGGGATACTTGTTTTCAAAATTAGTCAGGCCTACTAGCTCAATTAAACTCTTCAATTTCAAATCTGAGGCCTTTTTATTTACTAACTTGATGTTTTCATACACTGTTTTCCAAGGTAGCAGCCTATCCTCTTGAAAGACATATCCTATTTTCTTTTTATTGTCGCCAATTATACCTTCATCGGGCTTTATTATACCTGCAATTATGTTAAGCAAAGTAGATTTTCCACAACCAGAAGGGCCTAAAATACAGGTTATTTCTTTATCTTTAACATTTAAACTGAAATTGTGTAATACTTTTATCTCATCGAAGTTTTTACAAATCCTTTCCAGCTTCAAATTAAGCCCCCCTTTTATCACTTTTTTCTTTTCTAAGGTTTTCTTGAAATGCATAATAGATAAAGGAATCAATTTTTGAGTTATCTATTTCATTCTCATTTCCATCATATGTCATATTTAATATTGGAATTGCAGAAAGCTTCCTTTCGTTCTGGGATAAAATGTTTAAAATGGTATTAGTATTTTCATACATAGAAGCAACTGTAATGATCCCATTTACATGACTTAAATCACCCAGGATTTTTGACCATCTATATCTGCCATTGCCGCCAGCATAAAGGTTTAAGTATTTATCCGCCCTTTCCACAAGGTTTTCTAGATTTTTTTCAAATGCGCTGCTTCCTGCTAATATGTCTGATATTGTTTTAATATAGGATGAAAATTTATCTAGTTCATTATAAGCTGCGGACTCTTTTTGATTATTTGCTTGGGCTAAATAATCTCTCCATATGAACCACATATACTCACTAAGGGGAGCATAGAGCACCTGTATGCCTTGTTCTTCCATGTTTTTGAAGGTATTGTTGTTCATGAAATGGTTAAACAACACATTTACCTCCCCTATTGCAAAAATTCTTTTAAAGGACTTATTTTTTTCCATGTCATTGCGAACATCTCTTGCCATATTTTTCAGGTAATCAATAGTCAATTCTTCCCTTGTTATCAGGTCATGAATTTCTTCTAAGTATTTTTTTCGTTTAGTTTTTACCGCAAGATTTATTAAGTCTCCTGCCAGCAGGATTAAGAATATATCTTGAGAGATTGTACTATCTTTTATAATATCTTCAATAAATGGAGCTATGATTTCTGCTTTTTGTTGATTTACACCATCCAGTTTATCTCTAAGTAATCTATGGTATTGACCTCCAACCTCTGAGCCTTCCGAAGTGGGCACCAGGAATCCGTATTTTGGGGCTGATTCATCTAATTCCAACGCCTTGCTTAACACATCCCCTACCAGACCTGTAAATGAAAGGTATTCCTTGGACAGGGTATATTTTCGTCCTAAATCCAAGGTTTTCTTGGTAGTCATGGGCAGTACCTGTGCATAATACCCTTTTGTCATTAAATAGCCAGCAAAAATATGGGAATAGGGATAAATATAAGGTAGATATAGTAATGTATTTTTATCTAATTCATCTAACTTTGGTTTAATATTAACATTTTTATGAACTACTCTATCAGAGTACTCCTTGAGTGTTATAGCTTCTGTATTTTGAACCCGTTCTGTCTTTAGGCTGTTCACAAAAGCCTCCACCCGAGTTAATACCCCAACACTAGAAAAATGTTCATCCACCTCTATGCTTAAATAGGGTTTGCCCTGCATTTCTTCTTTAAAATAGTGGGACAATACAGTATCCGGTCCACAGCCATGATTTGTTATGTATATTGCATATAAATTAGGATGCTGCTTAACTATTTGTGCCCCCGATAATATATGCTGTCCAAACGGCCAATACATATTTGGGTGCTCCTTTGAGGTATCGTGGTCATGTGCTGGTAAACTAGATAGTGTTAGGACTTTATAGCCCAGGTTCTCCAGCTTCTCTGGAATGCCCATATTTAAAATAGGATCAGCTATACCATAGGCTCTTGTTATGATCACAAATGCTTTTTCATCTCTTCCTAATCCCTTTATTGTTTCTTCTCCCAGCTTCTCAACCTTTGAGTTGAAACTCTTTAGTCTTTTCATTCCCTTTACTAGTGCTATGGCTGTCTGGATTGTATTTTTACCCAGCTTTTTCCCCAGTTTTATCAGGGTTTTCATCATATATTTCTTGCCAAACTTAAATGAAAGCTCTGGAGATAATAATTCAACTCCTTTAGTCCCTAATTCCATGGTTTTATTGATGAGCTTTGGCAAACACTGCATGTATACACACCCATAGTTTTGTCTAGTGGTTGATACTGGATGAGCCATGGTATAAAGACTAGGTAAAAATATATAGTCTACTTTCTTTTCAATTAACTGGGCCACGTGACCGTTTATCAGTTTTACAGGGTAGCAGGTTTCTTCCATTGAAAATTCCTGGCTTAATTCTACCGTTCTCTCACTACTGCTGTCTGATAATATCACATTAAAGCCCAGCTCTCTGAAATAAGTGTTGAACAAGGGAAATAATCTGTGTAAGAACAGCACCCTGGGAATGCCTATAGTTTTTTTAGAAGGGTCGATTTTATTGTCATATCCCTCTAAATAATATCTTTCAATTTCCTCAAATACTTTTGTTCTCTCATGTTCTTTATTTCGCCCCCTCTTTTCAATCTTTTTATAGTCAAAGCTTTCTGCTAAATCAAAGCCCTTGAACTTTGAGGCTTTATTTTGTATTTCTTCCCTGGCTAGTATTGCAGCTCCATAGGCCCCTGTTACGCTAAAGAATTGTGGTATTTCTATCTTGTTACCTAAGATATTCCTGAAGGCATTTACCACCCCTTGATTGTAAGCTACCCCTCCTTGAAAAAATACTTTTTTGCCAATTTCCTTTTTACCTACAACTTTGTTTAAGTAGTTCTTTGCAATTGAATAGGATAAGCCTGCTGCAATATCTTCAATTTTTGCTCCGCTGCTGAGACTTGCTGCAATATTGGTTTCAATAAAAACAGTGCATCTATCACCTAAATCTATAGGGTTTTTGGATTTCATGGCCAGGTTTCCAAAGTCACCTATAGGTATATTAAGCTTTTTTGCCTGTTCTTCAAGAAATGATCCAGTTCCCGCAGCACAGATCTTATTCATTTCAAAATCCGAAACAACTCCCTTTTCCAGCCTTATGAACTTAGAATCTTGACCTCCAATTTCTATTATTGTGTCAACCTCTTTATCTATGGTATGTGCTGCTTTTGCCTGGGCAGTTATTTCGTCAATAATTGTATCAGCCCCTACAAAGCTGCCTGCCAGATATCTGCCTGAGCCAGTAGCACCCACCCCTAAAACCTTTATATCCCGTCCAATATCCTTTTTAATCTCCGCTAATCCCTTTCTTACTGCACCAATAGGATCCCCTAAAGTCCTTAAATACTTAAACCCAATAACATTATTCTCCTGATCCATGAGAACTACATTTGTACTGGTAGAGCCTATATCCAGTCCCATGTATCCGCTTATTGGAGTTGTAAACTTTGTTTTACAGTTGTGCTTATTTAAGCTGTCATCTCTGCCAGGACCATTTAACAATGGTAATACAACAGCATTATCTGTTAAGGTTAATTTTTTTTCATTCTCTTGTACTGTTTTTACTAATTTTGATAAGTCAAGGGGTAATCTATCTTTCATTCCTACTATGGCTGCCCCTAGAGCAGCAATATTACCACAGTTATGAGGAATGATAACTTCTTTTTCAGTAAGCTTTAGAATATCTTTTAAGGCTTTTACAATTGTTTTATTGTAAGCAACTCCTCCAGCAAACAATACCGGCTTCATTAAAGGGTTTTTCTTTACTAAATTGGCTTTGTAGTTTTTTGCTAATGCATAGGCAAGACCAAGGAGTATCTCCTTTAATTCTACACCCTCCTGTTGATGGTGTATAATGTCGGTTTTAGCAAACACACTGCATCTGCCCGCTATTCTGGGGACAAGGGAAGCTTTTTCTGCAAGGTCAGTATAATCATCTAGTTCAATACCTATCCTTGATACCTGTTCCTCAATAAAGGATCCTGTTCCAGCCGCACAATTTGAGTTGATACAAATTTTCATGGTGGAATTGTCTAATTGGTTCATATTGGTTATATATTTTGAACTCTGTCCTCCAATCTCTACCACAGAATTAATATCAGTGTTAAAGAACCTGGTGCCTTCCACTAAAGAAGTAACATCATTAATCCAGGTAATACCCTGATTTTCTGATATTTGTTTACTTCCTTGTCCTGTAGCTGCACCAAATATTATGTTATTCCCATATTTACCTGTTATTTTATTGATATATTGACCTAGTTCTTTCCTGATTTGGCCCTTGTGTAAAATATAGGCACTTTCTATCACTTTAAAATCTTCATCTACTAGTACAAATTTTATTGAGGAATACCCAATATCAATCCCTAAACTGTTCAAAAAAGATACCTCCTTCCAAAATAAACCATATTAAAAAGCATAACTCAATAGATAATACTTTTAAAACTATAATTGACTTTGATAATCATTTTCATTTATACTATATAGAGATTATACAATCAAATTGCAAATAAAAAAGTATCCTGGGATACACTTTTCTTAAATTTACTAGTATTAATTTTTTTAGAGAAGCTTTTTTAAAAGGAGCTAGAGAAAATGAATTATATTATAAAACACCTAAATAACTGTATACTCTTCAAGCACTTATCTATAGATGAGATATCACAATTATTAAGTAATATTACTTATCATACCAGGCTTTACAAAAGGAATGAGGTAATCTTTTCTCCCCATGACCTTGCAGATACTCTAGGCATTATCCTGGAAGGAAGTGTGGATGTTCAGAAAATATTTGCATGTGGAAAAACAGTTACAATTAATAGAAGATTTCAATACGATCTTATTGCAGATGCTTCAATATTTGCTGATATTGACTATTATCCTTCTACTATCTCTACTTGTGAAAATAGCCATATATTCTTAATAAATAAAAGTAATCTTTTGAAACTATTCTCTAAGGATGAAAGGATCATGTGCAAGTTTTTGGAGTCAGTTTCCAGTAGAGTTTTGGCACTAAACAATACCATTGAAATACTTTCCCTAAACTCTGTGTCTGCAAAAATAGCATATTTTCTAATGATCGAACAGAAAAGGCAAAAAAGTAATATCATCAAATTAAAGTTTACTAAAAAATCTTTAGCTGAACATATAAACGTATCTAGACCTACCTTATCTAGAGAACTGAAGAAAATGCAGGTTAAAGGAATTATAACTTTTCATAAAAGAACAATTGAAATACACTGTTTGGAAAAACTTGAGGAACTATGTTCTATATAGTTTTAAAGCAGCTGCCGTGATGTGCATGCAACAGATAAAAATTTTTGTTTTACATCGCTCTAAAGACCCTGTATGTGTAAATAATAAAAAATTTTTAACAGTTTCTGCTCAAATCGTGTTCTGGCTCAATTAGAAGCATTTTTTTATTTGTTGAAAAAAGAAATTGTGCGAATATAATAATAATTAGCACTCACCTGTGCAAAGTGCTAACAATTCAATTCTAAGGAGGGAGCTATTTATGAAAAAATCCAACTTGAAAATTTCTAGGTATTTGTTCTTTTTCCTATTTTGTTTTCTAATTGTGACCATGCTATTTCCTGTACAATCCATTGCTCAGCAAACTGGTATTGAATTGATGACACAATTCCCAAGCATCACTGGAACAGCAGGGGAAGATATTACCTTCTCAGTAAAGATTAAGAATTATGGCAATAGAAGTGAGTTAATAAAACTGGAAGTTAGCTCAAAACCCCAAGAATGGGTAACAACTTTAAGAGGTCGCGGCAGGAATATACAGCAGGTAATGGTAGAAGGTGGGAGCAGTGAGAATGTTGAATTGATTGTCAAGATACCTGATAATGTTGAAATTGGTGAATATCCTTTAACTATAGCTGCTGTAAGTGAAAGAGGCAGCAGAAGCACATTAACTTTAAATATCAGCATTTCACATGAGAGGTTGGGAGATGATAGGCTTTCTGCCAGGTATAGTGAATTAAAAGGCCCAAATGATGCAACCTTTGATTTTAGATTAGATTTAAAAAATAACAGCAGTACTGAGCAGCTTTACAGTCTTGGAATACAGCTTGAACCTGGTTGGCAAGCAACATTTACCCCAGCCAATGAAAGACAGCAGGTTGCCAGTATTAGTGTTAAACCTGGCGAATCAAGGGGAATAGATGTGAAAATCACTCCTCCAGTAACTGTCAAGGAAGGGGAGTACACTATTCTTGTTGAGGCGGCCAGCCCAACAAGCAGGGTAACAGAAGAATTAAAGATAATCATAAGCGGAACCTATGACCTGGAATTTACAACCAGTACAGGTAGACTAAATGCAGATGTAATAGCAGGCCGAGAGACAAAGGTAAACTTAGAAGTAAAAAACAACGGCAGTGCCCCTCTGAATAACATAAATTTTACTTCAAAACAGCCTAACAACTGGGCAGTTACCTTTGAACCTGACACAATTGAAGTGCTGCAGCCAGGGGAGAGCCGACAGATCACTGCAACCATAAGTGCCGATGCAAAAGCCATTGCCGGAGACTATGTAGTTTCACTTACTGCATCTACTAAAGAAGTAAAAAGCCAGGCAGATTTAAGGGTTACTGTTAAAACTTCAACTTTATGGGGATTGGTAGGTGTAATTATTGTAATTGGAGTAATAGCTGGCCTGTACCATGTGTTCCGCAAATACGGGAGGCGATAATGGTGGCTGCAGAAAACAAGCTGTTAGTTGAAACCATTAACCTTACAAAAAGGTATGGGGATTTTACTGCAGTGGATTCATTAAATTTGAAGGTAGAAAAGGGTACGGTATTTGGACTTCTTGGGCCAAACGGTGCAGGCAAAACTACAACTATTCTTATGCTCCTTGGATTAACTGAACCTTCAGAAGGCCAAGCTTTTGTAGCAGGATATGAAGTAACCAGAAACCCTCTAGCGGTAAAATCCTTAACGGGATATCTGCCAGATAATGTGGGCTTTTATCAGGAATTGACTGGAAGGGAAAACCTCCGTTATACTGCTCGTTTAAATGGATTTAGCAGCCCCGAGGCAGAAGAAAGAATTGCTTCAGCCCTGGCAAAGGTGGGTCTAAGTGAAAATGCCGACAAGAGGGTAGGGGCATATTCCAGGGGAATGAAACAAAGGCTGGGCATTGCAGATGTTCTTGTAAAAGAGCCCCAACTAATCATCATGGATGAACCTACCCTGGCAATTGATCCGGAAGGTGTCCAGGAGCTGCTGGGTATTATTAAAAATCTTGCTAAAAGGGATGGAAAAACTATCCTGATTTCTTCCCACCTCCTACATCAGATTCAAGAAATATGCGATGAAGTAGGAATATTTGTGAAAGGAAAATTAATGGCTGTGGGACCAATAAAAGAACTAGGCAAGCAACTCCTTCAAGGTAAACCATTGGAAATTGAAATATCAGCCCAACCTGAAGGCGAGAAATTGCTAGATTTGTGCAAGGGAATTAATGAAGTACAGGCAGTAAGAAAAGAGGGGGATTTAATAGTACTTCAATGCACTAAAGACATTAGAGAAACACTATCAAAATTCTTGGTAGAAAATGGTTTTAGTTTGCAGTATATTAATTTACGAGGGGTATCCCTTGACAGCATTTACCATCAGTACTTCCAAGGGGAGGTGCAATAGCATGACTCAAGAAAAAAAACATGCAGCAATTATACAGGGTGCCAGAAAGATTTTCCAGGCTAATACAGGTCTGTCTGCAGTAGTTATTAAAGAGCTTGCAGATTATTTACGTGGTAAAAGGTTTTTAATACTTTCTCTCATAGTAGGGCTGACTTGTTTTGCCGCCCTTTATACTGCGGCAGCTACCATTAGAAGTACTGTGGGACGTGATGAATTGGACTTTGTGTTTTTAAGACTATTTACTACTTCTGGTGCCTCACTCCCCTTCTCTTTCATCTCCTTTATAGCTTTTTTCGGCCCCCTTGTAGGAGTAATCCTGGGTTTTGATGCTATAAATGGGGAACGGGACAGGGGTACCTTAAGTCGATTATTGTCACAGCCTATTTATAGGGATGCCTTGATTAACGGCAAATTTCTGGCAGGTGTAATAGTAATTGCAATAGTAATATATAGCTTGGGGCTGCTGGTTGGAGGTCTAGGACTAATTTTAATCGGCATCCCCCCTACTATTGAAGAATTATTAAGAATCTTTACCTATTTAACTTTAAGCGTTATTTATATTTCCTTTTGGCTTTCCTTATCCATGTTTTTTTCGGTTGTTTTCAGGCAGACGTCAACATCAGCCCTGGCAGGAATTGCAGTATGGCTTTTTTTAGCAGTATTTGCTGGTCTTTTAGCCGGCATGGTGGCGGAAGCAGTCTATCCCATCCATGATACATCTGACATAAACAGGATTCTGGCACAAACCAAATTACAACAGAATCTAAGCAGATTTTCTCCTACTACACTTTATGATGAAGCTGTAACAACCCTGTTAAATCCATCAATACGGACCCTGGGACCAATTATGATTGAGCAGATTATCGGGGCTATAAAAGGACCTATTTCCTTTGGGCAGACCCTGTTACTTATCTGGCCCCATGTGGTAGGATTAATAGCTGCTGCACTGTTATGTTTTGCTGCTGCATATATTAGTTTTATGCGCCAAGAAATCAGGGCCTGATTTTACAGGCCCTTTTCAACTTTCAATCCAATGGGCTCATCAAGGAGGCCTATTCCAGCCATGAATCCATCTATAACAATCCTTCCCCAGGTTAGCTTATTAACACATTAAAACCTGCTATTTCTTCTTCAGGTGAACAAAAGGCTTCACTGATTACTATTAAATCTTTTCTATTTTTTGGCAGGTTATTTGCAATCTCTTGAAAATCAATGCTTCCACTGCCAATAGGCAGATGGTTATCCCTCTTGCCATTATTATCACTTAGATGCAGGTACTTTAGTCTTTCTCCCAGAACCTCAAGCCAGGTCTTTATACTTTCCTCACTAAACACATTACAATGACCCACATCAAGGCAGGCTTTAAAAAACTCTGAACCTAATCCATCTACTAGTTCCTTTATAGTACTTGGATTTACATCAAATACATTTTCCAAAACAATAGTCTTTTTTTCCTTTTCCAGAACTGGAATGACCTTTTTCCAGAACTTTAAGTTTTCCTCTATCCAATAGTCCTGGTACCAGGGTTCTTGATTGTGAATTTGACTAAAATAAGTGTGGATTACAATCCACCTGGAATCAAAAACCTTTGCAGCTTCAACAGCCTGAAGATACCGCTCCAGGGTTAGTTCTCTTATCCTTGTATCCATACTAATGGGGTTCAAATCCATGTAGGGACCATGGATAGTAATCTCCCCTTGAAAGCCATTCAAGAGGGTTTCATATTCTTTATATAAAGCATCAACCTTGTAAACAAGGTTTTCTGGAAATACAAAGTCCTGTATTTCCAGAACATGAAATTGACTGCAGCAATATTTAGTATTTTCTTTTAATTTATCTAAAAAAACTCTTGTACCAATCCTCATATTTTGCACCTGTCTTCTAATCTTAGTCAATAACTCCCTTCACCTGCTTTGAACACTTAGGACATGCCCCTTCCCCATATCTTAACCTGGTATTATAAAAGGTTCTTTCTATCAATAGAGCATTGCATTCAGAACAGTAAGTATGGCATTTATCCAGCTCCGGTGCATTGCCGATATAAACATAATTCAGGTATTCTTTAGCTGTTTCCCAGGCCCTTTCCAAAGTTTTTAATGGGGTAGGCTCTAGCTGCAGCTTGTAATTTGGATAGTACCGGGAAAGGTGTAATGGTATTAGCGGATCAATGGAGGCCAACCACTTTGCAAGGTCTCTGATTTCATGTTCATCATCATTTAGCCCGGGAATAATCAATGTGGTTATTTCCAAATGACAGGCCATTTCCCTGGCTAAATAGCAGTTCTCCAGGACGGGCTTTAGCTTGCCCTTGACAATTTTCTTATAAAACTCATCTGCAAATCCCTTCACATCAATATTAAGAGCATCTATATTTACAAGAAGCTCTTTAAAAGGCCGTCTATTTAAAAAGCCATTTGTCACCAAAACATTTTTCATATTACCCTCTTTAATAAGGGGAGCTGTGTCTTTTATAAATTCATACCACATACCTGGTTCTGAGTATGTATAGGCTACCCCAAGGGAATTTTGGTTTACATAATACATCTTAGATATCTCAGCAACTTCTTCAGGAGTTATTTCTTTACCCTGTTCGACAGCATGGGCTATTTGCCAGTTCTGACAGAAGTCACAGTGAAGATTACATCCAAAGGTCCCTATGGACAGGATGTTTTTCCCTGGATAAAAGTGATAAAGGGGCTTCTTTTCTATGGGATCTACATTTACTGCTGTTACTTTTCCATAGTTCTCACTATATAAATTGCCCTTTCTATTAACCCTCACCCTGCACTTTCCTTTTTCACCCTGGGGTATACTGCAGGCATGGGGGCATAAAAGACATAAAACCCTTTCATTATCTTGTTTTTCTGCCCAGCTTGCTAAATGCATCTAATCCATCCTCCCACAAGAGTGTCCAGTATAGTGAACCCATGAGATTTTTCAAAACTATCCTTTTAATATTAATAATATCGCTCTACCTTAAACCTAAAGATAGTATAATTTTCTTTGGGGCTTATTCCTGCTTTACTAAGTGTTATATCCAGCTGCTTTTCCACTGTATCCACCCCTTCCAAGTTTGGTAGCAGAACTCCTGATCTTCCACCACTTTTGACTATTATTCCATAGTTCAAGGGGTCCAGTTCATCCTTTGATGAAATTTTCTCTGGCTTGGATAAAACATCTACGGAAAAGACTATATCATCTAGTTCATCTAGTGTTACCGGCAAAAACCTGGGGTCTCTTATACCAGCACTAACACTATTCTCTATAATTTCTTCGGCCAGCATTTCTCTCACAGGTTCAATGGTGCCAATACAGCCACGCAAGTGACCATGCTTCTTTAATGAAACAAAACAAGCCTTTTTTTCCTTGAGCATCTCGGGCACTGGTTCTGGCAGGGGCAGGTATTTACCTGTTTCTAAGAAATAGGTTAGGCTTTCTCTTGCAAGTCTCACTGGAATAGATTCATTACTTTTTTGTTCTTTCACGCTATCATCCCTTTTACCTTTCCATTTTGCAAGGGTGGATTGATTGATTTTTTCTATATTAAAGGCTGCAACCAGATAGCCTACACCGTAGGGGCCTTCATAGCTAATAATGTCGCTGGTAATTTTGTACCTATCTAAAGCTCCTGCCAGCATTATTATGGGCCTGAGACCACACTCGCCAGCCCTTTCAACCAGATCTTCATCTATATTCATAACTTCAATTAATTGACCTGTTTTAGCTTTTTCTAAAATAATCAAGTCAAAATCCCTGCCAGCAGGATCATATCCTGCCGGGGCAGTTCTGGTTAGACGGTGAGATAAATCCCCACTTGCTATTAAAGCAACATTATATTGACTGTCAGCAATAACTTCTTCAATTAGCATTCCAAATTTGTAAAGCTCCAAATTATCTAACAGGGACATTGATATTACTACCAGAGGCACGTGAACAGCTTCTTTTGATAAAAAATCCAAGGGCACCAGTACTCCATGATCTAAATCCTTTTTTAAGCCATATCTATAAGTACTAGTGTCATTGACCTCCACCATGGAGTAACCCTTTTCCTTGGCTTTTAAAACTATTTGCTTTTGCATTTCCTCATGATTCTTGAATTCATAAAGGGTGCCTTTTACCCCAAAGTTTGAAAAATTTCCTTTTAAAATTGGGCTGCCATGAATTGCAATGGCATCCTGAAAGAGATTGCCATGGGGAGTAATGATTATTATCAGATCTGGGTTTGCTTCCTTTAGCTTTTTTGCCCACTGCCTCATGGCTGCAATGGTTTTTTGGGCATCATGATTTTGTCCTTCTCCAACCTGATCCACTATAATAGGCGGGTGGGGGGCAATACCTGCAAAAACAATATTTCCCACAGTAATCACATCCTTCCTTTTCTATAATCTTAATTATTACTAAAGAAAATGTCCATATGCACGAACCCTAATTGAATTTTCCAGCAATTGTTGGTCCATGGAAGCCAAAAAGGCGTGATGATTTGCACTGTTTGAGCGAAGCGAGTTGGCAAAGCATAGGCTTTTTGGCCGGAAGGGGCCTTAGAATTGCTAAAATTTAATTCCAGGTGAGGGAATATGACATTTTCTACATTTATAATAACAGGAAAATGTCCATATGCACGAACCCTAATTAAATTTTCCAGCAATTGTTAACATTTTTATTGCTGATCCAAAGTATTTCCGTCTTTTCCATGGATTCCTCTATAAGCTCCTCAACTGCCAGGTTCTCCTCTGCAGCTATAACCTTGTGGAGCCTGGGCTTGGTTGCAGGATTATCCGGTAGAAATAGTGTGCAGCAATCCTCATAGGGCTGGATGGAGATGTCAAAAGTGTTTATCCTTTTGGAAAGCTCAATTATTTCTATCTTATCCATGGTCACAAGGGGTCTCAGGACAGGCAGGGACACAACTTCATTAATAACGTTCATGCTTTCTAAGGTTTGGCTTGCCACCTGACCCAGGTTTTCCCCAGTAATTAATGCTAGAGCTTTTTCCTTTTCTGCAATTCTAGCAGCTATTCTAAACATCATTCTGCGCATTATAGTTACATATAAATCTCTTGGACAATTCTGTTTTATTGCCTTTTGAATTTCTGTAAAGTGATTTATGTAAACCTTTATAGCCCCCTTGTAGTTTGTCAATTCTCTAACAAGGTCCAGCACCTTTTCCTTGGCACGTTGGCTAGTAAAGGGATAGCTGTGAAAATGCAGACCTATTATCTCCACTCCTCGCTTCATACTGAGCCAACCAGCAACTGGACTATCTATGCCCCCTGAAATAAGAAGGATGGCCTTGCCAGTTACACCAACAGGAAGCCCTCCATTACCAGGGTACCCTTGAGTATATACAAATGAACCCTCTGGTCTGACTTCAACAAACATCTCAACGTCTGGGTTATGAACATCAACAGTCCAATCTTCAGTGTTTATCAGAAGGTGTGCTCCTACCTCTCTACAAATCTCTGGGCTGGTGAGAGGAAAGTTCTTATTTGGACGTTTAGTACTGACCTTAAAAGTAAGTCCGGGAGCTTGATTTAATAGGGTTAGGGCTGCATCCTTAATTTCCTGGAGATCAAGGCCGACAGATATTGCCGGACTTACCGAGGTTATGCCAAATACCTTTCTAACCTTATCAATTATTGACTGGTCAATATCTTCCACTTCTATTAAAAGTCTTCCATAGATTTTTTTTACTGCGCCAACTTTGGTATTTTTTAAGATCTCTTTAAGATTATGAATTAGCTTATCTTCAAATCTGAATCTATTTTTGCCCTTAAGGGCAATTTCTCCATATTTTATAAGTAAAACCTTATCCATGTAATCCCTCCTGCTATTTGACCCATAGTATGAATATCTTTAAAATTACATCTGGTTAACATAATTTATTTAACTTAACACCACAACTGGCGATATTCTTTTACACTTTTTTCTATTATTTCTGCTGCCTGTTTCATCTCATGCTCTTTGTTTAGATAGCCAATACTCAGCCTGATAGCTCCATACAAGGCTTCGTCCCTTGCACCAAGAGCCTGTAAAACATGGCTAGGCTCTTGGTGGCGGGAATGACATGCAGAACCAGTAGATACATAAAGCCCATGCTCCTCAAGCATATGCAATAGGACCTCCGCCTTGTCCACACCTTCAAACCAAAGATTTATTATAGGGGTATTATACTCTTCAGGTGTTCCGTTAAAATGAGCACCTGGAATCCTTCTTAAGTATTCCAACAGTATATTTTTAAGGTATAGCGGTTGGGTATCCTTTGTATGCTTCCTTTCAAGATCGGCTACAATTCTTGCAGCTTCACCTAATGCTGCTATTCCTGGGACATTCTCCGTACCAGCCCTTTTCCCACCTTCTTGTCCTCCACCCACCAGCAGGGGCGGTATTTGAACCTTTTTACTCATATATAGGGCGCCTGTGCCCTTTGGTCCATGAATTTTATGGGCACTAAAGGACAACAAATCAACTCCCCATTTTTCTGGATATACCCCTAGCTTACCAAAGCTCTGTACTCCATCCACATGGAATATGACATTTGCTTCTTTTAAAATTTTTCCTATCTCTTCAATTGGAAATATTGTACCTGTTTCATTATTAACATGCATAATACTAACTAGAATAGTGCCTTTTTTCAATGCACTTCTTAGTTCATCTAAGGTAATTGAACCCCTTTCATCCACTGGAAGGTAGGTTACGTGAAAACCTTCTTCTTCTAGTTCTTTAAAAGAAGACAATACTGATAGATGCTCTACACTTGTAGTTATTAAATGGTGTCCCTTTTTTTTATACCTCCTGGCAGTCTGTTTTATTGCCCAATTATTTGCCTCTGTTCCCCCTGAACAGAAATGAATTGTCGCTGGGTCCAGTTTTAGTATATTCCCAATTATATGCCTTGCTTCTTTTAGCTCCTTTTCCGCCTCAAAGCCCATTTTGTGCAGAGAAGATGGATTACCATAGGTTTGGAGCAGTATTCGTTTCATTTTTTCTGCTGCCTGTGGGAAGACCTGTGTTGTGGCACTATTATCCAAGTATATTACCTGCTGCATATTTACACCTTCTAGTTTAGTTTTTGCTCACTATATTATAAAACCTCAGTAACGTTGCAAAAAAACATTTAGAATTTGTCAAGTTATAATAAATTTTGATAATCAAAGAAATGCTGCGAATTAAGAAGATAAAATAGATATTTTGCTGTATTTGCATTAAAAAATCCTTTATAATAGAGATAACAAGGTAGTCCTTGCCAAATCCCTAATATAAAGGAGTTATAAAATGCAAGGCAAGGATATCAAAAAATCCACTTTTTTGCAACTGTTTAGTCCTATAATTAATGAAAAATTTTTAAATTTGCTGTCAGACATGGAGGTAGATAAGTATTTAAAAAAGTTATCTACAGTAGAACTTATTGAACTGCTAGCCAATTCTCAGATTAATCAAAGAGCCAGCTTAAGAGATATCAGCAAGGACTTTAATAATGATGAATTTAACGAAGCTTTTGATTGTGAATCCTTTAGTCCTTCACAAATATCTCGTAGATTAAGAGATCTACCAGTAGAGGTAGTAGCTTATTTATTCAAAAATATCACTACGCAACTTGGTAAAGAACTTGGTCATGATAGAATACGTCAAGAAATGGGACGGTTGCTAATACTTGATTCTAGAACCATAAGCTTATGTTTATCCCAGTTTAGATGGGCTAAATTCAGAGAAACTAAAGCAGGGATAAAGCTTCATTTACTACTTGAATTCTGCAATGGTGTGGTTATACCAGAAGAAGCAATAGTTACACCAGCAAAGCCTGCAGATAAAAACATGATGGATGATATGATAATCTATGAACAAGGAACCATCTATGTTTTTGACAGGGCGTATGTTGATTATGAGAAATTTGATGCATACTGTAAAGAGGGTATTTACTTCGTCAGTCGCTTAAAAAGCAATGCAATAGTAGAAGTAATAGAAGATTATCCAACCTCTGGTAACATAACAAAACATCAGCTAGTACGCCTTGGTAAAGATGGCTCTACAAAAATGGAGCATCCCCTACAGCTTATAGAGACACAAGACAGTAAAGGCAATAAGATAATTATCATAACGAATAAGCTAGAACTATCTGTAGATGAGTTAAGTAGTATTTACCTCTATCGCTGGCAAATAGAAGTATTTTTCAAATGGCTCAAACAGCAGTTTTGCATTAAGCACTTTTATGGGCAAAGTCCCCAGGCAGTGGAAAACCAGATACTAATAGCACTAATAACACATTGCTTGCTGATGCTGCTTAAATTAAAAACTGGCTATCAGGGTTTAATGCTAAATTTTAAAAGAATGCTAATCACTTGCTTATTAGAAGCATTTAGTACATTTATTCGCAAGCTTCATCGAAAACCTAAGCGGACCTCGAAGGGGCGACGAAAAATTGACCACGAACTAACTTACAAAATGACTCTAAGGCAGGTGATAGCAGGCGAATCAGATCATTTAGATGATCTTACTTATGACCCAGTACTACTGTAAAGCGCATACTGTCAAAATGTGGATAAGGACTACCCCTTACTTCGCCTTTTTGGCAATTTGATCAGGAAATTTAATTGTTAAATTTAAACATATTTAGCTTAATTATCCATAGTTAATTATTGCTATTTTCTGGGTTTGACAATGTTAGAAAATTTTTATGCAACACTACTGATAAAACCTTAATCATTCTTCTATTATAATACACTTTTTTGGACAAACTTAACAATTTTAAAAAATAATAAAACAGCTACCTCTTTTGATAGCTGTTCATTAGGAGTTCTATATGCTTATTGACCTACCATGTATTTTAATATTCCTCGGTAAATTGCTTCAGCTAACTTGTCTTGATAAGTAGGATCAATGAGTTTCTTTTCTTCCTTTGGATTTGATAAAAACCCAACTTCTACAATACAACCTGGCATATCTATATTATCCAGTAGATACGAAGTGTTTATAGGTATAGCTTCTCTTTTAGTGTGGGTGGCTGCTTTAAGCTCTGCCTGGATAGACCTGGCCAGGACAGCTCCCTTATCACTATTTGGATTAAAAAATGTTTGGGCTCCTGACCACTTGGAACCATAACTGTTTACATGTATGCTAACAACTAATTCAGGTTTTTTTTGCTTAATAATCTCAAGTCTGGCGTCCAGGTCTCTTTTTTTCATGGTACCTGGGCCAGGAGTTAAAAAATCCTGGTCCTCATCCCTTATAAGTACAACTAACGCTCCATCTCTACTTAACTTTTTTGCCAATCTTTCTGATACCTGTAATGTAATATCCTTTTCATTTGTACCGAGATTACCCCTGGCACCAGGGTCATAGCCACCATGTCCCGGATCAATTACTATTACCTTAGTTTGTACAGCCCATGTCATGGCCGATATGGTTCTAGTTTCTATGAGAGCAGTAAGATAAAAATACGCCAGTAACAATACTGCTAATAATACAATAGCTATGCTCATAAGAGTATAGCTTATTTTAATAACATAGAAACCGGTATGTTTAAATGGCACAAGAAAACCCCTCCTTTCTAGATTAAATCTATGCCGGAGAGGCTTTTCTTATGCTCTTTTATTTTCACTAACCACGCTGCCATTGAGACTAACACATGTATAGTCCCCACCAACCTAATTTTTCCCCACATATATCACAGTATGCATAATCTTCGTCTCTTCTTATTTTTTCATGGATGCAGGTTTCTTTAATAAAAGCTAACTCAGAGCTTAGTAATTCCATTTGCTCCATAATTTCATCTATCTTGGCTTTTGTAACTTCCATCAGCAATACCTCCATACTTTTTATAATTATTTGTTGATAGTATTATATTCTATCAAGGCCTTTTCTCCTAAACCTTTTCGGTTAGCTGCATGAAATTTGAGGTAAGTGGATTGATTTGTTCCGTTAACTGGTTGTTGACAAAAGTGTATTTGTGGCTATTTTCCCACAAAATGTATTGGCCTATACAATTAGATTTTAAGTTTATATTATAAAAGCCCTCTCGCTTGTTTGACAGCCCTTAAATAGATACCTCTCCCAAAGTCCTTTCAATCATTGAAGTTGAGAGGATATTTTTTTGTTTTTCTTTGCATATATATGTAGCATAATGTAGCATAGTATAATATAATGGAATCAAATATACAGCATTCAATATTGATATCTGCTACATGAACAGGAGAAAAGTATTATGTCTTATAGACTTGATATTAGAAATCAAAAAAAGGGAACCTACTTAGTTATTGAAGAAAAGTATAGGGACAAAGAGAAAAAGCAAGCTAGAACCAAGCATCATAAGACTTTAGGATATGTACATGATTTGCAAAAAGAATTTCCTGACCCGATTGCCCACTTC
>NZ_JHVU01000032.1 GCF_000620305.1 Desulfitibacter alkalitolerans DSM 16504
TCTGCGGGCAGCACAACCACTCTAAGGGGATTGTCCCGGCCTGACCGGGCGCTTTGTTTCCCCTTGGAACGTGAGGGCCGGATGGTTTGTTCCACCGGATCATAGTGCTGGAGCCGCATACTCAGCACTTCATCGATCCGGAAGCCCTCCAGCGTAATGCGGAATACCGCCTCATCCCGCAGCGTTTCAAAATGGCTGCACAGCGCATCCTTTTCCGCCTCCGAATACCACTTGATATATTCCCGGCGGGACTTTTGCCGCGGCAGGCTGCTGTCAAGAATATACTGGTAGTCGCAGGAATAAATTTGGCCATACAGGAAGGATTTCCGCGCCCTGTATGTATCTGTTTTGGTTTGAAACGTGATGTTGGTTTCGTAATTGTTGGCAAGCCATTTGTACATCTCGGTAATGGCTGTCAGGTACCTGCCGGCTGTGGCGCAGACAACCTCCGTTTCAAGGAATTTCAGCTTGAGTTCCTCAAGACCTCCATAAAGCAGATAGTGAATAAAGCTTTTCACATGCCTGTTGGTGGCGGTATCGTACTCCACGCCGATACTATGGAGATAATTCAGGTACACCACCAGCTTTTTGGCGTACTCTTTTCCGGTATTGGCATTTTGAAGGCTCCTGCTCTCGATCCATTGATTGATCTCAAACAGAGGAATCTGATAGTCGGTAATCATATGCCTGTAAACCATTCCGCCGGACTGTGTTTCAAAGGCAAAGCGCACAAGCTTGAACCTTTTCTTATCATTTTTCATGACATGACCCCTTTCTGACCAGGCGGATTATTTTTTGCCTGCTCAGAAAAAGTATAGCATGCCCTGTGTTTCACAAGAAAAGGATGCTCTTAACCGCCATAGTTGAACATGTCTTGAATACGGTCGCGTAATTCCGGCATAATCATTTCGCCAAAGAGAGCATAAAGCCCGGCGAGGAGCAAAGCGCCGATGACAACAGCAATTAAAATTTTAATTGCCGTATCCACAAAGCCTTCGCCGCGTTTATCCATTAATATCCGCCTTGTTCTTACTGCCATCTCAAAGGATTTGCCCTTGATAGAGTTGATAAAGTTTTTCATGGATGATCTTCCTTTCATATTTGAATTTTGGTTTGGTTTGCATATGATGAGAGGGAGAGGGAGGAAACCTTATTGAGAAAAGTTTTCCTCCCCCCAAACTCCCCCTCCTTCCAAAAGGAAAGGGGACTGTTTAAGCGTAGCACTTTCTATCGTGTTTATACCGTGAAGAAAAAAGCACCGTTTCTCCGAACAGGGCATAGAGCCCGGCGAGGACAAGCGCGCCGATTACAACGGCCATTAGGATTTTTATGGCGGTATCCACAAATCCCTCCCCGCGCTGGGAGCAGAGCAGGGTCTTTGCCGTGAGATACTTCAAAGTCAGATGGTCACGGATATTGACCGCCATGTTGGACAGGTTTCTCTTGATCTTGTTCAGGAATTTCTTCATATTAATTTACCTCCGATATTTTTGTTGTAGTTGTTGTGTGACAAGGATGGCGGGACCTATAGTCCCGTCATCTGCATGCCGGAGCGCTGCTCCGGCGTTTGTTCAAAAGGGGATACTTCCGCCTTCTGCTGGTTCTGTCCCTGGCTCTGCGTCAGAGCCTGATGGTAAGCGTCAATGACGACGTTGTTCAGCTGCTCCCGGAATTCCTTGGTTACCGGGAAGCAGATGTCCTTGTATTCACCGCTTCCGGCCTTGTAGCTGGGCATGGCTACAAACAGCCCCTTAGTGCTGTCCATCACCTTCACGTTGCGGATGGCAAAGCAGTCATTCAGATTGACGGATGCGATAGCACGGATATTGCCCTCCGGCCGGATGGAGCTGATTTTCACATCTACCTTCATGGGCAGGGGCTGTTCCGCGGCGGTCTGTGCATCCTGCTGGGGAGCCTTGGGTGCTGCCTGGGTTTTACTCATGGTCGATTCCTCCTTTTCATTAATAAAGCAGCCTTCCGGCTGCGAGTGACTTGGGTTACATACTCATCTGCGGGCCTTGCTCCAACTCTTGTCCCGATTCCTGAAACGGTATCTCCCGGAAGCCGAAGCGGTCGACATAGTGGAAGGAGTTGCCCGATTCATCATACAGCTCCACGACGTCCGACATAGAGAGGCTGTGCCCTTCGTAGCTGGGCGGGTGGTCCAGGTTGAATTTAGCATAGAGTTCCTCCAGATCGTTGGTTTCCACTTCGCCGTCGTATACCACTTGGTAATTGGAAGGGTCAGGCTCCCCGAAGCGCTCCGTGAGTTCGTCGTATCCGATGAATTTCATCATAATATCGGCATCCGGCTTCAGCTGATGCACCCTGCATTTCTTCAGCACCTGCAGGTTGCCCTCCGGGTCGAGCTTACCCGTCGCCAGACGGTCAAAGGTACCGGGCCTCCACTCAATGTTAAGCCCTTTGGTGTTTGAAAGATAAGATTTCAGCTCATCGTTTTCAAACATCGGGTCCACTATGGCCGTTGCCCGTTTGGTGTCAAGATAGCCCGCCGTATTGCCATAGTAGAGAATGCGGTTGTTTTTGATTTGGATTCCGTTCATATAGCACCTCCTTGCGTCACATTCCTCCCATTGTCTGCTCCATGCCGGATTCCTGGGATGCAGACTCCTGAGAAGTCCATCCGGTCATGGATTTGATGACCATGGCTTCCTCCTGCAGTTTAGAAACTCCCAGCTTTTCGTTGTTGTAATCGGCCAGCTCTCGGTTCTTTACCGGATCGCCGGTATCCCAATCCGATTTGTAGTAGCCGGTTTCGCCATGCTTGATGCAGATCAGGCTCCCATCACTGGACAGGGTGGAAAAACACATTTCCGGTAAATCCTGTTCTGTATCCAGGAGCTTTTGAAGCTTGTTCATATCCTGCTGACGCTTGTCGTAGATATATAGATAGGCATTGTAATCGCCCTGGATCGGCGTACACCGCAGGCAATAACGGTAATGCTCGCTTTCGGCAACAAACCCGTAGCTTCCTCTGGAGCCGTCACCCAGCCTGCCGTCACCATGGCCGCAGCAATATTCTGACATTGCCGAAAGATCTCTCAATGGTCCGGTTTTGCGGAGCTCATCCACGAAGGACTGAAGCTCCGACTTGAATTCCGGTGTATTCAGCGCGTCTTCGTTGTGCGGCCACCAGGTTGACCAGAACTCCCTGCCGTCATGCCCAAAGTCCACGCGCATATGTCCGACCGTGCCAAGCTCAGCATCTTTCGCATCCTGAGAATAGAACAGCCCCGCTTCCTCAATCGAAGCGGGGCGCAGACAAAGCCTCCGGTTTTCAGCGCTCATTGGTGATTCCTCCTTTTCTGTTTTCCGTAAATTCCGCCGAGTTACTGGAAATAGAACGTAACGGAATAGGTGATGTTTGACTTGTTATACATGCACGTATGGTTCGTGTAGTAGTAGAACTCCAACTGGCTGTAGATTCCGGCCGCTAGAGTACGGCTAAAGGTGATGCCGTTGGTGGTGGTCTGGTAATCCAGTTGGTCCCACTGCCCGGTCAGGACGTTGTACCCGCGGACGCGGCCGTAATCCTGACCGCTGTGCCCGTCAACCGGCGGCACTGTAAAGGTATAGCTGGTGATGGTCGCTCCTGCGATGCCTTGCTCCAGGATGACCGATTCCGGTCCGGTCAACGTCATGCCGCCTCCATGGTTGGGGTCAGCAACGAAGAACACAATAGCCGCCCAGGGTGATTCAGCTCCGGTGGAGTCCACCGCCTTGACGCGCACCACATTCTTGCCCAATGGATAGGCGGTACTGGTCTGTGCCGGCCTGCCCTCCCACACATAGGTTATGGCGTCGCCGTCCGGGTCGGTGCTGCTTGCCGTGATAGTGATTGCTACGCCGGGAGCTATACTGTTGCCATCCGGCGTTCGGGTAATGACGGGTGTGGTCGGCGCCGAGTTGGTCACGGTGAAGGAGATGGCAGTCCAGTCGGAATAAAGCCCCCAGGCATCCTTTGCCCGGACATAGACTGTATGGTTGCCCACAGCATAGTAGCTGTCGGAGGTGTTTCCGGAGTATTCCAGGGTAACGGAATCCCCGTCCGGGTCGGAAGCGTAGGCATAGAGGTTGACCAGGAGATTACCATCCTTGGCTGTTCTGGTTACCGAGGCGCTTCCTGAAGGCTTGTTTGGCGCGCTGTTGGTGATGGTGATGCCCTGCGAGTAGCTGAAGGTTCTGCCTGCGCTGTCAGTGGTGCCGGCCGTCAGGACATAGCTTCCTGTGGCGCTGATGGCAATGGTGCCGCCGCTGTTTGACAGACTTCCTGTGTAACTGGCCGTGCTGCCGTCCCTGATCAGCGACCAGTTGAGGGTTCTGCCCTCCAGCCCGGAGGTCGATGGTAACGACACGCTGAATCCGGAACCGATATGTGCAGAGGAAGGAACCGTAAAAGCAAAGCTGGCGATGGGCTTGATTGTTCCGGCATTGGAGGTAAAGGTGAATTTTCGCCCGTTGGTGTCGGTGACTACTGCCTGCAGCTTCACGGAAATGGTTTTATCCGTATTGAACCGTAGGGTGCCGCCACTCATTCCAAGGGTTCCGGTGGCATAATCCGTGTAGGGCGTAAAAGCACCCCCATCGACGGAAAGGTACCAGTCTGCCGTGACTCCGCTCAGCTCGGTACCGGAGGCAGTAACTGCCAAGGATTCGCCGCTGTAGGTCAGCGACGGGATGCTGATGCTCATAGTCGGGATGGGGGATATTGTGAAGCTCCGGCTTCTCGTAAACGTGCGGCCGGTGGGGTCCGTCATGGTCAGGATAAGTTCATACTGCCCCTTCGTGGGGAAGGTGATCGATCCACCATCCTTGGTCAATGTCCCGGTCGCATAGGCTGAATACGGCTTTGCTTCGCCATTGCCCTGAATGATCGTCCAGTCTGCGGTGAGGTTATCCAGATCGGTACCGCTGACGCTGACAGTCCCGGCTTCCCCAGCGTACCAGGGCTGCGGGATGCTGATGCTCATGGTCGGGATGGGATACACCGTGAGGCTCCGGCTTTCCGTGAAGGAGCGGCCGTTGGTATCCGTCATCGTGAGGATAAGTTCATACTGCCCCTTTGCCGGGAAGGTGATCGTGCCGCCCTCCTTGGTCAAAGTGCCTGCAGCGTAAGTGGAATAAGGCTTTGTATCTCCATTTCCTTGCTTAATAGTCCATCCCTCGGTGAGGTTTTCTAGATCGGTTCCGCTGATGCTGACCGTTCCTGCTTCGCCGGCATGCCAGGTCTGCGGGAGGCTGATTGACATCGTTGGGATGGGAAAGACGATAAAGCTCTGGCTTCGTACAAAGGTGCGGCCGGTGGGGTCTGTCATTGTGAGAATCAGCGTGTATTGTCCTTTTGTCGGGAAGGTTATAGTCCCGCCTGTTTTCGTCAGGGTTCCGGAGGTATAAATGTTATAGGGCTGTGTACCGCCGTCGCCCTGAATGACCGTCCAGTCTGCGGTGAGGTTATCCAGATCGGTACCGCTGACGCTGACCGTTCCTGCTTCTCCGACATACCAGGTCTGCGGGAAATTCAGCAGAACGGACGGGATGGGATAGACTGTGGTGGAGGAGCTGTAAGAGAACACCCGGCCCAGGGCGTCCGTCATGGAGGCCGTCAGGGTGTATTCTCCAACATCCTTGAACTGGATTTTGCCGCCGTAAGCGTTCAGGCTGCCCTCCAGCGCGTCGGTGAGCTCTGCCGGCTTGCCATCCTTTGTGAGCGTCCATTCCACCGGTAGCACGTTGTTGTTGCCGCGGGTCCGAAGGTCAACGGTGCGGTCGGTATGCGTCGATGCCGGCAGCTCGAAGGAAATATTCAGAACCGGCAGGACTTCGATCTTACCGCCATCCTCATAGAGGAACACACGCCCGGTTTCATCGGTGATCCTTGCAATGAGCTCATAGGTTCCGGCGTGTTTAAAGCGGATGGTTCCGCCGTTGTTGTCCAGAGTCCCGTTGATGTAGGTCGCAAGATCCTGGAATCCGAAGCCGTTCTCCAACAGCCATTCCACTTTTAAGTTCCCTAATTCCAAGGTTTCTGGAATCACAGAAACAGCGGTATCGGTGTGGGCGGTTTGCGGCAGCTTGTAAGTGATGCTGGGTACAGGATAGACCTTGATGGGTGCGGTATAGCTGTAGGTTCTGCCTGCAGGGTCGGCAAAGGCGGCTTTCAGCACATATTCGCCCTTTTCCTTAAGCCTGATGGTGCTGTTTGTATCCGTGAGCGTTCCTTCGATGCAGTCGGCAACAGGTACGGCTTCGCCGTCTTTTGCCAGCGACCACTGGATTTCGGCAGTCCCAAGATTCTGGAATGTTGCCTTTACAAGAACACTCGTATCGGTATGCGCGATCTCCGGCAGATAGAAACCAACGGAACCCACAGGGTAGACCGTGACGGTCTGTGAGGCTTCGAAGGTACGGCCGGTTTCATCGGTGAGGGTTCCGGTCAGCATGTACACGCCCTTGTCCTTGAACCGGATGTTTCCTCCCGCATCGGTCAGGGCGCCCTCCAGCTCGTCGGATAGCACAGCGGCTTCACCATTCTTGGTCAGGCTCCACACTACAGACAGGCCGCCGTTTTCAGTCAGCGTGGTGGCTACCTCCACGGTTTTGTCCGTATGGGAAGCAGCGGGCAGCGTGAAAGCAATACCGACTATCGGGTAAACCTTGGTGCTCTCTGTATGCGTAAAAATGCGCCCGGTTTCATCGGTTATGGTGGCGGTCAGCTTATAGCCGCCCTTGGTCTTGAAAACAAAGATGCCGCCGTCATTCCCCAGCGTACCATCCAGTATGTCTGTAGTCTGGACGGCTTCTCTGTCCTTTTCTGCCGTCCACATGATGTCGTGGTCGTATAGCTTTTCCAGCAGGAAGGTAAGGGTGACCGACTTGTCAGTGTGAGTAGTTTCCGGCAGGTCAAAGGTCAGGTCAATCACGGGATAGACCGTCACAGTTTTGCTTAAGACCGTTTCTTTTCCTCTGGCGTTTTTCGCCGTTGCCGTGAGAGTGTATTTGCCTTCCTCCTTAAACTGGATTGTACCGCCCTCCAGTCCCAAGCTGCCGGTGACGGCGTCTGCCAACTCCACCGGCTGTTCAGAGCCGTCCACCGCTGTTTTCGTCATTGTCCAGGTGAAGCTCTGCATATATTTCCACACGGGCATCACCTTGATCTCAGTATCGGTGTGTGCAGTTTCGGGCAGGTCAAACCGCACCTGTGCATCCGGGACATAATAGGAGCCGCCGCCTGAACCACCGCCCGGCGTGGGTGTCGGTGTCGGGGTCGGAGACGGGGTTGGTGTCGGCTGTTCCTTATCCGGGTCGGTAGGCGTCGGTATCGGTGTCGGCGTAGTGGTATCGGTTGCCGGGGTTGTTGGGGATGGTGTCGGTGTTGCTGGTTTCGGGTCGGCCTTGTCAAACATGTCATCGGCTTCTCCTTTGGTCACCGGGTCGTTCGGATGGAGCTTGTTATCCTCCGTATCCCCGATGATACCATCCTCCTTTCCAACAATGACATAGCCCTTGTTATCGTCCGCGATATCCGACTGGTCATCGTAGCCGCTGTGTCCTTGGGTGTTTTTCGCTTCCTCGTCCTGGCCCTTGGCCCGCACCATCATTTTAATGATCTCGGCGCGGGTGATGGGCTCGTCGGGTTTGAAGCCGTCCGGGTAATCGGCAGGGTCAATGATGCCGGTGTCAACGAGGGCCTCGATGTACTTCTCCGCCCAATGTCCGTCGATGTCGGGAAAGCTGGGCGTGTCTTTTTCCGATCCGGTGGTGTCCAGCTTCAGCTCCTTTGCCAGTTCCGCGGCAAATTCCCCGCGGGTGATGATATCGTTCTGCCCTATGAACAGTTCAGGATGCAGGCGATAGGCAATATAAAAGCCGCTGGTCACCAGCAGCACTGCCAGAAGAAATACCGCGAGGATACATTTCCTTTTGTCTTTCAGGTTCATAAATTTTTCATACCTCTCTTCCTTTTAAATTTGATTGTGAAAAAGCCGGAATCATATTCTTGATTCCGGCTTTAAGTCCTTAATATTTTCATAGCTTCAGCTCCATGCCTCCCGGCTCCTGCCCATCGCGGTGTGCATCCAGTATCTCCTGCGTGGGGTAGATGACCTTTCCCTCTACCATTTCAAAAACGCAGAAGTCATCGCGGTCACAGATCATGATCCTGTGCTGGTAGTCCTTCTGCATCTCGATGTAATCCTGTACCTCCTTGGAGCTGCACAGCCATACGCCGGAGGTGTAGCGGCCGTCCGGCAGGTAGCAGTAGCCGCTGAACTGCGGCTCGTTGCCCTTTAAATCCAGTGCGCCGATGGGCCGGATTTGAGAGAGCTGGAGGCGGGCCTTCTCAGAGAGGGCTTCCGGTTTTGCGATACCGAAGACGTCGCTCCGGTTCCAGCGGACATGTTCGCCATCCGCAAGAGAGACAGTGAAAATGGAACGGCCAATGGGATAGGGATTGCTGCCGTTGCCTCCGGTGCAGAAATAGAGCTGCCGTTCCGCGTTTCGGTATTCCTCCGGCAGTGCGGAGGAGTGAAGAACAATCACTTTTCCCGCGATGGACATGTCATAACCGACCTGCCGGCAATCCTCCTGTGTTAATAGGGTCTTATCACTCATGTCGTTGTCCCTTCCTCTGCTCAACGAGTTCCAGGAGCTTTGCGGCAATGGAAATCTGCTTTTCCTCCGGCATCTCCCGGATGGCGGCATGGACATAAGCTTCCACTGCCTCCGGCGACATGTCGCCCACCTCAATGAGATCGACCTTCTTCACGCTGACGGTTCCCTGGCTGACGCCGACCTTGACGATATCGCCGTAGTCCATGCCGGAGGCTGTGCGGAGCTCCTTGGGGATGAGGACGCGGCCTTTGCCGTCCATGATCTTGTAAATCGGTTTTGCTTTCATACGAAATAGCCCTCCTTTTTCATGACCTCCCGAACGGTTTCGGGGTGGACGCCGAAGGATTGGAACAGGGTCTTAAGACCATCCGGCAGGCGGTTCAGGATATCCGACTCCTTGATGATGATGGCGCCGGGAACACAGGTGACGTCCAGATCGCTGTCGATGGGAATGCCTGCGGCGTTTAAAAGCTCATGAGGAAGCGCGAAGTCATCCTCCGCTTCACCGTCCTCCGGTTCCTCATCCTCGTCACAGTCCGGAGCGAATGCAAAGGTTACCGGGGTATCTGGCGAGACGACCATCACCGGGCAGGGAAGCAGTCCTTCCTCTGAAATCGCCAGGGTCACGGTCATCTCTGAGTCTGGCTGGATAGCCGCCGCGTTGATGAATTCCATGGGCAACGGCAGGCGGCCTTCCTTGTCTACGCAAATACGTTTTTCAATCAGTTTCATAATGGTTTTCCTCCTAAATTTGATTTTTGAATAGTTATTCCATGCCATAAAATCCGGCAAGGTCGAAGAGCCCCAGCTGGGTCGGCATATCCCGCAGCCGTTCGCCGGTGTCGTAGTTGGAGATCAGGACTTCGGCATACTCGCTGCCGTTATCATAACGCTGGGCCAGATTGTTCAGGCGGCTGACCGATTCAATCTGGAAGTCCTGATATAGCTCCCGTATGAATTCACAGTCGTTGTAGCTTACCAGACACTTGCCCTGACAACCTGCCAGCGCATCCCGCAGACGGTAGTGATCCTCCTTGAGAAATTCCACCGCATAGTGACCTTCTGTCAAATAGTACGGCGGGTCGCAGTAGATAAAGGCGTTCTCCCGGTCGTATTGCTTGATTACATCCTCGAAGTCCTTATTCTCGATGACGGTATCCTTTAATCTTCGGCTGCCCTGCCAGAGCAGATGAAAGGTCTTACGGATATCGAAGGGCTGGCAGCCGTAGCTGGTACAGCCGCTTCCGTAACTGTAGCGTATGAGCTTAAAGAAGGCAGCGGCGCGTTTGATGTCATTCATCTGTGCCTTCTCAATGAGGATGGTTTTGATTTCCTCGAACTGGATCGGAGTCAGCTGCCGCTGAGCCAGCTCCAGTTCCTTCAGCATAAATTCGCTGGTGAATTCCTCCTTCTCCAGATATCGTTTTAGGACCATAAACTCGTCGCGGCCGTTTAATGGAAGGAATCCCAGTTCCGTCAGGAACGCCATCGGCTGGTCACGGACACAGCGGAACAGATTCGTCAGGTCGGAATTATAATCGTTGTACACCTCCATGACCGCGTTCAGGGGACGCCCAAACAGCACCCAGCCTCCGCCGCCGAAGACTTCGACATACCGCCCGTATTCCTTAGGCATCCTTTGGTAAATGAGATCCCGCAATGCTTTCTTGCCGCCCACCCAGCTGATGATGCTGTTCATCGCATCACCTGCCTTTCTTTTTGCCGTGTATCCGATCCAGGTCGGTCTTTAAACAGGAACCGTCGGGACTCCAGCAGATAAATCCGACGCCGGGATAAGGACAGCCCTCGCAGCGGGAAGGCTCCTTCGGGGAAGGTATCGTAAACTTCGGAGGTCCGGTGATCTCCGCGACTGTTTTTTCTTCTGTTTTTAAATCATGATTCATAGCTTCAGCTCCTTCCTCGGAAAACAAAAAAGGCGCTGCCTTTTTTGTAAAGACAGCGCCATTCTGTTCCGATATGTAGTTGGCCGGTCAACGCATCTGTTGGCCGGTTTGCTTGATGGAAAAGTCCAGGGTCATTTCCTGGTTGTTGCGGCGGATGATGCCATAGGGAGTAGTGATGGCTTTTGCTTCCTGCATCCATTTGGAATCGCAGCGTGAAAAGTGGAGCAGCTTCAAGTCGGGATCGCTTTCCGGAATGTGATAGCGTAGGAGGAATTCCTGCCTTGCATATTCTTCTGGTGAGGATAGGTCAGGATTAAAATCATAGCAGTCCAGGTTTCTGGTCAAGTCCAACGCCTGGTCGATGTCCGAGCAATCGCTGATTTCCAGGGCAGCTTTGAATTTCGGAAGCTCTCCGGCGTTCTCCAGTTCTCGGATACGTTCGGCAAGGAGATTCATTTTATCAATGTCCTCACTGAAAGAGAAAGCCTGCTCCAGCATCGGAATGGGACTGGAGCAATGGGTAAACACACATTCCTCCAGTGATACCGCACCCAGCTGCTCCAGTGCCGCGAGGATTTTCTTATCTCCAGCCGGCAGGAGAAGCGGCACAGTCTTATCCGGTTCCTTATCTTCCATATTAAAATCCGCCTCGGCTAGCTGGAGTTTGAAAATATATGGTGCTTCCTCCGGGAGATCGGGAAGGTGAGCGCCGTCATAGATTTGGTTCATAACACCGGAGCCATGCACTACATAATAACCATTCTTGAATATACCGCCTTCCGCTTTCCGCTGCTCATAACCGATTTTCTCATAGTCCAGCAGCTCCAGCAGTTCCTTCTGATACTCCGGCGGTATATGATTGACCGCGTCGATGAAGTCGTTGTCCACATAGAATTTTCCGAGCTCCCGATCATTGTTCACGGGAACCACATGGACATCCTCCAGACTATAAGTTAGATTAATGAGTGCTTTCATGTCCGGCCGTTCATCGCCCATCGCCACACACCCGTTGAAAGCCAGCAGGTCATGCGTGGGCAGATCGCTGATGCGGTGTGCCAAAAAATTTAGTTTGTCGAGGGAAGGCTTCTCCTGAATGAAGTTCAGTTCCTCGCCCTGCATATTAAAGCACTCGACAATTTGATATGGCAGACCGTCCCTGATCCGGGCGCGATCCATTGCGTCCTGTATCTCGTCCCGGCTGGCGGGAAGGTTTAGGTAAGCACCGACATATCCCGGCGCGTCATATAAGTCCGACCGCATGAGTGTAACGATCATCACTTTTTCTTTCTGCATTTGATCAACTCCTTCTGAAATAAAAAAGCGCCCTTCAGTTTCAGGTAGAAACCAAAGAGCGCTACATGTTCATCTGCAATCCCTGGTCGGGATAGAGGATAGCGAAGCGTGCAGTCTGCAGCTTTTCCGCCTCACCGTTTTTAATAATTTCGTTGTGTGAGCCGATCCACTGTAAGTCCTCCAGAGCAGCTAGCTCGGGCGGGCCTTGTCCATACCGGAAGGATTGGACAACCACAGAGATATATTCCGAGCAGCCGCAGTCCTCTACCAGCTCCTGATATGTCTGCGATCTTTGTATGTCCTCCACTTCAGGGATGCCGCCCATGATGGCAACGTCGCGGATGCCGGTATTGGTTTCCAAACCGATGAGTGAAAATATCTTGCTCATCACATCCCTCCCATCACGGGACCGCCGTGTTCAAGGTCGGGAGCTTTGTTTTTCATTTCATTCTCCAGCTTAAGGGAATAGTTTTCATGATTCCAAAAACTGACGTAAATCTCGCCGTCAGGAGTTTTGATGGGACGCTGCTCGAAACCTTCGCCGTATCCGTCAGAATTTTGTCCAGAGACATAATCCAAGAGTGCGGCAACTTCTTCGCCGGAGAGGGGCTCCTTCAGTCCGGCATTCATAACTCCCCACAGCTCGCCGTCAACAACCTCCACTGATGGATAAAGGCTATACACTTTTTTGTTGAGAGCTTCGTCGTGGATATATTCGGCAAGACCTCGATCGTTTTCGAAGAAACGATTCTCCTTGGCAATGGCAGCGAGAATCTGATCCTCATATGCCACAGCTTCCCTGGGAGAAAGTTCTTCCTGATCATCTTCCGAGCAGTCGTACTGAGGATAGGTGATGAGCTTCAGAGGAAAAAAGAATCGCATGGTTTCATTTGACATCGTGTTGTCCTCCAATCTTTTTGAGTTGTCAGTGCTTTCAGGGAAATAAAAAAAGGGCTATGCTTTTCGTTTTTAGAAAAACATAGCCCACATTTTTTTAGCTCAGTGCCAAAAAGACACTCCATTTTTAGCCTGTAAATAAAAATAAAAACATCAAGATATCCTCATAACAGGAATATTCAAGTTAACTAATATAGAAAACATAGCCTTTATCGTGGGCGTGTTGACAAATCGGATAATAGAACTGATCGGCATCAGTGTTGCCCATGACCAAGACCACGTATCTGCCAGAAAAAACTGCTTTAGAGCGATGGAAAGCAGTTACGAAATGTGATATATTTTTTCTTATATGTATGTTATAAAATTATGATGATGAACAAATCAAAGAACACAAAAGGGTATAAGTGAAAAATGTATGAATTTGCGAAAGAATTGTTTTTTAACGCCACGATCATGATATCGTTTATTACTTTGAGTAACCAATTATTTAGAGAAAAAATTGCAACACCTTCTTCAACAATGCATAGGAAAGTATTAACTGGGTTAATGGCGGGGTTGCTAGGTTGCCTGCTAATGGTTTTCAGCGTACATGTTACGTCTGATATATATCTTGATTTGCGCAATCTGCCGATAATTATGATGGCGCTATATACGACATTTCCGTCAGCAATTGTTGCGTCATTAGTAATAGGACTGTTTCGTATAGCATACTTTGGCATAAACCAATCATCTATTATTGCTTTTGTCGCCGCAATTTGCATAGGTATAGGATGCGGATTAATAGGAAAGTTAAACATTAGAAGGTCGGTAAAGTGGATATTGTCTATATTGATAGCATTCATTATTGCTGCATTGCCAATGGCTGTTGCTTTGTCATAGGCTTTCAAAAATAGTATGTTATCAATCAATTTCAAATTAATGCTGAGGAATATGTCAGCGACAAAGGAGAAAATGCTGAAGCGATTAATCACAATTAGTAACTTAAAACTTATAAACTATATGAATATGAGTATTTTAACTTGACATAGCCATAATTTGCATGGTATTCTCTTAATAATCTCTTTGCACTGCATATAAATCTACAGTACAATCTGATCAGGCGATGAACTTTGTAAAAGTTCATGGGGCTGGGCCTAATTAGGCAGCAGGTGAATACAACCTGTGGGACAGTAAAATGTTCCACAGGTTTTTTTTATATCTATTTTGGGACATATCTGAAGATTGCAATGCCATAGAGCTATCTTATAACAAGAAAAATTGGAGGTAACTATTATGACAGATGAAAAGATCAACAGGCTGAAGGGGCTGACAACCTCAGAGGCAACAAAGCTTCAAGAACAGTACGGCAAGAATGAGCTAGTTCCGGAAAAGAAAGAAAATATATTTCATAAAATCTTTCAAGTCATCACAGAGCCAATGTTTTTATTACTGATCATTGCAGCAGCAGTCTACTTTATACTTGGAGAGCCAAAAGACGGAGCAATCATGCTCGTATTTGTAATCGGGATAATAAGCATTGAAGCAATTCAGGAATGGAAAACAGATAAGACACTGAAGGCATTGAAGGACTTATCGGCTCCTCGTATCAAGGTGCTGCGTGATGGGGAAGAAAAGATTATCAACAGTGTGGATTTGGTTCCTGGAGATATCATGTTCATAGCGGAAGGTGTCAAAATTCCGGCAGACGGAACTGTTGTAAGGGCAAGTACGCTATGTGTTGACGAATCCTCTCTCACTGGAGAATCGCTTGGTGTCTGGAAAGTGACTAGCGATAATTATGTTAATGAAAACAATGATTATTGGCGACGTGATTATTGCTATGCAGGAACCCTTGTTACACAGGGTACAGGTACTGTTTTAGTTGATAAAATCGGACTTTCTAGTGAGTATGGAAAGATCGGCAAGGATATCGCTGTTGCCCCGATAGGAGATACACCTCTTCAGAAGCAGACAGGCCGATTGGTAAAGCTGAGCGGTATGATTGCTGCGGTGCTGTTTGTTTTGGTTGGTGTTGTTACATTCTTTAACATTCCTGATCACATAATTAAAAGCAGAGTTATTGAAAGCATACTATCAGGAATTACCCTTGCAATGGCTATGATTCCAGAGGAGTTTCCAGTTATATTGACGGTTTTCTTGTCCATGGGTGCTTGGAGGCTTGCAAAAAAACAATCGCTTGTAAGAAGGCTTCCTTCAGTTGAAACCTTAGGTGCAGTATCTGTTCTGTGTGTCGATAAGACAGGCACAATAACACTAAACAAAATGTCAGTTAGAGAAACCTTCAGCACCTCAGGCGATGAAAAATACATATCCAAGATAATGGGTATGGGCTGCAAGCCTGACGCGTACGATCCTATGGAAAAGGCTATGATCGCTCGATGTGAAGAACTGGGGATTTCAAGAGAGCTTCTTTTTAGCGGGCAGCTGCTAAAAGAATATGCCTTCACTGATGAATTAAAAATGATGGGCCATGTCTGGAAGAATGGAACTGAGATTGTAGTTGCCGCGAAAGGCTCTCCTGAGCGTATTCTTACAATATGCGACATTTCTCCCGACGAAAGAAAAATAGCCGAAGATAAGATTTACGAAATGTCCAAGCAAGGTCTTCGTGTGATTGCGATTGGCCAGATGGTTATCCAAAATAAAAATGAAATTCCGGATACCCTCCTGGACTGCAAGCTAGAGCTTCTGGGAATGGTAGGTCTTGCAGATCCGCCGAGAGAATCGGTAAAAGAAGATATCAAGACCTGTACAAAAGCCGGAGTTCGAGTGGTTATGATAACCGGGGACAACGGAATTACAGCAAGCTCCATAGCAAATCAAATCAATATGCCAAATAGCGACCATATAATAACTGGTGACGAACTCAATGAAATGAGTGACGACGAGCTGAGAGAAAGAGTGAAGGATGTTAGCGTCTTCTCTCGTGTTCTTCCTGAACATAAGATGCGAATTGTGAAAGCCTTTAAAGAAAATGGCGAAGTGGTAGCAATGACTGGAGATGGTGTTAACGACGCGCCAGCACTGAAATATGCTGATATTGGAATAGCAATGGGCAAGCGTGGCTCGGAGGTTTCAAGGGAAGCTGCAGACCTGATACTTCTGGATGATAACTTTTCAACAATTGTTGATACTATTAAGGATGGCAGAAGGATATATGACAACATTAAAAAGGCAGTTGGGTATGTATTTACTATCCATATACCTATAGCATTTGCTTCACTTCTTGCGCCTTTTATGGGGATAAGTCCTACGAGCCTCTTGCTTCTTCCGCTGCATGTAGTTTTGCTGGAGCTAGTAATTGACCCGACCTGCTCAATTGTATTAGAGCGCCAGCCTGCTGAGTCTAACATTATGCAAAGGCCACCACGCAATCCAAAAGAAAAGCTTTTAACAGCAGCAATGCTATCCAAGAGTGTAATGCAAGGCTTAGTAATATTCGGAGCATCCTTTGCAACGTACTACCATTTCATAAATATGTATCCGGAAAATGCACCTCTTGCAAGAACGATGGGGCTAAGCATTATATTCCTTTCCAATGTTCTGCTTGTGCAAGTAAACAGTTCAAATACAGAGTTTGCCTTTAGAACTTTTATCAGACAGATAAAGGATAAAGTAATGTGGGGTGTTATCATTGGCACTTTAGCCGGACTGCTTATTATGCTTTATACGCCACTTAGTGGATTTTTGAAATTAGCACCGTTGTCTTCAGAGCAACTGCTGCTTTCGGCTGGAATCTCATGTATAGCGGTGCTGTGGTATGAGTTGGTAAAACTTTTCCGAAAAGTCATTTTCAAGCAGGAGGCTTAGAGTGGTGAAGGATGATAATAAAGCATTGAGATATGTTAGGAAGAACATCATTCTTGATTCTATACTCTTTATATTTATGGCGGGATTAGCTGTTAGTTGGGATTCGGATTTGCATCCTATTCTTGGCATAATAGTAGTGATATTAGTATTGATTCATATTGCTTGGCATCAAAAACAAATAAAAGTAATGTTTCGCCAGGCTTTTCCAAATTTAACTATACAAAGACCAATAAAAACGATGCTTTTAGTTTTAGGCCTTATAGCCCTGATCCTATCGCTATTCATGGTATTTGAATAGACAGCATTTTTCAAACAAGTAAAATAAAACAATTGAAAGAGGTGTAATAGAATGAGTTTTTTTTCAAAATCATCAAAAGGGAATCACTATAGGCAAGGTAATTATGGAAGTAATCATTATCAGAAAAAGGGTATATTTGGCAACTTGCTTAATATGTTTGGTTCGGGAAGTGGTTCTGGGGGGCACTACAATAATTACGGGAACCAACCTTACCCGCCACAACAGGGCTATCCTCAAGGGCAGCAGAATCCATCATCAGTTCAGCAAAATACACTCGCATGTAATAAATGCAATTCCCGGGTTCCAGCAGGGTCGAAGTTTTGTCTGAACTGTGGTGAACAGGTCAAAACGGAGTTGTATTGCCAAAATTGCGGAGGAAAAATGCCACCCAATGCTAAATTTTGTAACAATTGCGGAAATAAGTTGAATGGTTGAGTTGATGCGATGTTTTAGTGAATTAAAACATCGAGGGAAAAAATACGGGGAATATACAATTGAGGAAGTAGCCGGTGAAGGAAGATACGGCTTGTGCTTTCATGCTAAAAACGACCATGGACAAAGGGTTGTTCTTAAAAGATTCAAACCTAGTATCTTTGCGCGAAATTCAGATAAGAATGCACATGAGGCAGTCATACTCTCAAAGCTCAGGGACTATCGAATCCCTGAGCTTCTGGGTGTGATAAATGAAAAATCATTCTATGCGTTTGTATTGGAGTTGAAACCTGGAATTACTCTAAAAGATATGCTTTTTAAGTATAATTATAAATTTTCAGATGAGGAAATATTTGATATTGGGATTAAGATCATAAACATAATCAAATATCTGCATGAAAATGGTGTGGCCCATAGGGATATAAGGATACCTAATGTTCTCGTTGATCAAGAGGATGTATATCTTATTGACTTTGGATTAGCCAGATTTGCAGATAATAACCTATATAAATATGATCTAGATTATTCTTATTTTGGTGACTTACTTCTTTACTTGATTTATTCCTCTTTTCAAAAGAAAGATAAAAAAAGGCAGCCTTGGTATGAGGAATTACCATTAAAGGAAAAGCAACAGCATTTTTTAAAGAGATTAATGGGGCTTGATATTATATATGAAAGCATCACCGATATTGAGACGGATTTTAATGATGCGTTTACTATTGCCAAGGATTGTACAAGGGCACAGACAAATTTCGAATTTGAATAAAAGGATCGGTAAGGTAAAATGAAATGTTGAAAAAACTCCAGGATATTGATAAAAAAACAAAAATCAAGTTCTCTATCCTTCTGATCTTTTCAGTAGTAATTGTGGCATTTATCCTAAGCAATTATGATTGGATTTTAAACAAACTAAATGATGCAGAGACGATAAGACAATATGTTCTTTCTAAAGGGTTCTTAGGATTTATCTCATTTGTTGTTATCCAGGCGTTACATGTTTTGCTGGTTGTGATACCAGGTGATATATTCAATTTCACTGGAGGTTACGTTTTTGGTATTCCGATAGGCTTTGGCTTGTCGATACTGGGTATTATGGCCGGAACAATGAGCGCATTCTTTATTTCTAAAACCTTGGGTGCTGAGTTTGTATCAAAATTGGTACACCATGATAAATTGAAAAAAATAAGCGACTTGGTTAACTCAACTAAAGGCTCATTCGGTATCATGATTATTTGTCTGCTTCCATTCATCCCCAAGGATTTACTGGTGTATATAGCAGGATTGACTCCTATAAAAGCTTCACGATTTTTCTTGATATATGGAATGTCAAGGATACCTGGAACACTAATTTGGGTTTCAGCTGGATCACAGACTCAAGAAAATAATTTGCAGGGGCTAATATTAACCTTTGTTGCATTGGCCTGCTTTATTGGTGTTGGTGCTTTGCTGCAGAAAAGGTACGGGAAAAGTTTATTGAAGAGTTAAATCAATAAGTATTTCATGGGAGTGTTTATTATGCCGATGGATTTATTTGCTATGCACACCCCTGAAAAATGCACACCCCCTTACCTTGAAATCGTTTGACATAGGCTTTTCATTTTTACTAAAAAACTTAATAGTGCTTAAAGATGTGCTTATATCTTATTACGGTATATTTGCGGCGTCTTCCTTCCTGTTATACTTTTTATTGGAAAATACTACTGAAGCGAACAAGATATATAGTCAAATGAAAGATGACGCTAAGAAAGATTTTTTAACCGGATTGAACAATGTCAGGCAATTTGACACGCTATTAAATAAAGCCATTAACGAAGCAAATGAAAGAAATGAAAATCTCTCGTTTCTTTTTATTGATGTTGATTTTTTTAAAAAAGTAAATGACACTTACGGGCATACTGAAGGAGATCTTGTCTTAAAACAACTAGGCGATATCATCAAAAATACTTGCCGGAGTTTTGATATTGTTTCCCGAAACGGAGGCGAGGAGTTTTCAGCTATACTTCTTGATTGCCCGTTAGATCGAGCTGTCAAAGTTGCTGAACGCGTTAGAAACAATATTGAGCATCATGGTTTTATTTTGAGCACTGGCCAAGAGATAAAAATGACTGTATCAATAGGCGTTTCGTCATATCCGGAAGATACATTAGATGCCGACAAGCTTGTAGAATACTCTGATATTGCTCTATATAATGCAAAAAGAGAAGGCAGAAATAATGTAAGCACAAAAAAATAGCGGCTGCATGAGGGTTTACGAACGTTATGGTCATGAGAGGGTTTGTCTGGAAAGTACGGTATTTAGCCTAAGCATAAATACAAAGGCATCAAGATTTGCTGTCCTGATGCCTTTGTATTTTCCTGTATGAAATTGTAATTTTGGAGGTCATTTCTCTCCAACGACCCTTTGTCATCTATGAAAACGGCCAAAAAAACGGGCCAAAATTTGCACTTTTTTGCTTCGATTTTTGTTCATTTTTGGCTTGCAAACCACAACATCTTGTGGTCAAAGTCTACTTTTTGTCCTCCGAACCACATTTCGTCATCATTATTATCGTTTCAACGTGCCTTGAGGATACAAAAAAGATGCCGCTTGCAACTATTAGTCCCTTGGCGGCAATTATTTGTGTTATTCAAACTCACTCTTGTGTCTCTCAAAAAAGTTATAGAAATACCTTACGTTCTCGAGTTCTGTCCATTTTGTCACCTCTAATTCCCTTGAATCAAGATTATAGATTTTTGCATTTAATGTCCCTAACATAAATGGTGAATGTGTAGAAATAATAAACTGGCATCCCAATAGCCTTGACATTTCATTTATCTTCTCAGCTAACTGTGTTTGATTTGCAGGCGACAAGGATACCTCCGGCTCATCCAACAAATAAAGTGCATTTGATTCAACAAAATCATCAACCATCTTCATCTTCACCTAAAGTATAACTGCATTCATCTATGAACTTTGTAAAGTAATGTATAATTCCATACTGATTGCTGGTAGCGTACTCTTGTCCTTCAATCTGCAACTTATTTGCCATAATATTCAGCATCGTAGATTTCCCAGAAGCATTATTGCCATATAATACTGTAATTGGACTGAAAAATAATGATTTCTCTACTTTATTACTAAACACATTATATGGATAAATATTCGGATTGCTTACTGTCTCCTTTGAAAATAAAAAGCTGCTTAAATATATTATAGATTACACCTTCTCTCATGAAATTGAATTCTAATGGCTTCGAAAAGAGAATCTGCAAATTTTTTCATCATTCTGGCTCTTTATCTTTCCCTCTTAAATACTTCAACATTGCCTCATCAAAGTTAGAGACATAATCCCTATCCTGTTGAATACGTAAGTCTTGCTTTTTCTCTTGGGCTTCATCCTTGGGTTTTGGGACGAAGCAGAACTTTTTTAAGAAAGGCAGGGCTTTATTTTAAAAGCAGAAGTTTATTTTGGGACTATAACTTTTTTTCGTAAGCGTCAAACGACGGTTAGATTTAATACATCATGGTTAGGGGTTGCTGAATGGATTATTTAAACCGCAAAATCCGTTCAACTGTAGATGAAATCTGCGTACCGATCGGCTAAATGCTGATTTATAGCCGATTACAGCCCTTAATCATTGATGAGTGGCTAAAATATGGTATCTAAAAATTCCTCTTTCCCTTTAAAATCTTCATATAAACTACATCAAAAATCAAACAGAGCCGATGCATCAAATAGGATGTCATTTGGCATACACACTTTATGTTTTTCACAAAACGAATTTATAAATTCTCTTGTTGGCTCCTTATGGTTCTGATATTCTTGTGCAAGTTCGATTTTTATTTCTTCACGTTTTGAAACAGCCTTTTCTGCATCCACATAAATAATTCCGTATAATATGCCATATGAAAAGTATATTTCATATAATCCTTCTTTTGAAGAAAATAAACTCACTTCGATTTTTCCATCATATACTTCATTAATTTCCATATAGGTATTCTTATAATGCCTGTCCTCTTCTGAAAAATAATCGGTCACATTTTCCCAATTATACAAATCTACATACCTCACTTTCATCTTCTACACAATTTGATTTCAACCTCAGCGTGAAGTTTTTAGGCCATTTCACCTTTCAAATATTTCTTTTATGTGAATAATCAGATCTCTGTCGTTTAATTCACGATGACTTATAGGCCTGTTAAGCCACTCGTAGTATGTGCTCCTACCTATTTCTAAGATTTGGCACATCTTCTTGACGGGAAATTCGGAGCTAAGTTCTTTTATTATTAAATACTTTATTTCACGTCTCTGCTAAAGATGGCCATGGCTTTTTTTAGCATTGCATTTTCAATCTCAATGTTATAAACAATATCATCAATATCCTTATGAGCCTCTTTTGTAATGACAAGTTTATAAGCCATATTTCTCTCTTGTTTTTCTTAAAGATTCAAATCCATCCATTACTTCACCTTTATCAATAGACTGCTCCGCTTCATCTAACTTTTTGTATATATCATTCATTAACATAGTTTTCTCGTAGGTCTCCATGCTCATGATAACCATATCCCCATAGCCATTTTTTGTTATAAACACAGGTTCTTTCACTTTACGGCACAATTCCGATAGTTCGCTGGTCTTCTTTAAATCCCTAATAGGAATAATTTGAGGCATAATTTTCATCTCCTTTTATTCTCTGTGGGTCAATTATATCATAATTATGCCCTATTTACGATTTTTATTAACTTTATGCCCATTAAATTAAACGACCCACCCTGGGACACATTATTAAGAGGTGCGGGCGGGATCTGTTACTAATATTATACTAAAATAACCCATTAAACTGTAATACTTCCATGAATACGCTCCAAGAGCCCATGTGTCATTAATTAGATTATACCTTTATGACTCTGGGGCGGCTTTTCCAATCAGTGAGCTCTATTGTCCAATACTTTGCCCATTCCTTCATTTCGCCATACTCCGGATGATTCGGATTCAGCATAATTTCTCGGAAGCTCACAAATCCTCCCACACCGCCCACATCTTCAGGTGGAGTTTGACCACTTGCTTCCAGCAAATAGGGTGATTCCTTGTCATACTCCTCGATCACACGAACAAGCTGGATTTCATGTTCCCAGTTATCCTCCATATCATAAGTATAGATCATATGCTTGTGCTCTGAAAAAAACTCCGACAAGGTATGTCCTTTCATTAAAGTAGCATTCTCATCATACTCCAGATCCTCCTCAAATGGAACTAGCCTGGCAACCGCTTCACCATTGTAGTCATCAAAGATGGTAAAATCATAAAGGTGATAACTCTGCCAGCTAAACACCGATTGCAACACCTTGTGTAAGCGTGTAAATTCTATATCAGCAGGTACAATAATTCTCCGCACCGCTTTGTATACTTCCAGATCAAGTGTAATCATCAATTCAAAGGCACGATATTTATAAGCTTGCTTTCCTGTAAGTTCAGAAAGTGCATTAATCATTGATTTGTAAGGGTAAAACCCCTCGTTATTATTACCAGAACAATTGACAATACGGTAATTTGCAGAAACACCAACTGTATCACTAAACATTTTTGCAATGCCATTATATTCATTTCCAACATGATAAGCACATTCCTGTCCTGCTTTTGCTACCCACGACGCTGTTTGTCTGTTACGATTTTGCGTAAACTCCACCTCGCCTGCCAATTGCATATATTCCTCTACTAGATCTGGGTTTAAATTCATGGACAGCAGTGTATTTGAAATGGCCGTTCTCATCATTTCCGCTACATTTTTTAAATCCTTCCGCTTAACTTGGTAAATAGCAACGGTAAAGCGCGTGGCGTTGTTAACCAACACAAGCATATCCTCCACTCTACGATTATCCCAAACCTTTGTCCAATTTGCTGTCCAAGAAAAAAGTGGATTTCCATTTTCATGTGCCGCTGGAGGATTTACGCCCATGGCCTCCGATAGTTTTTTAGTAAGTGCAATTTGTATATTTTCATCTCCTTATAAAACAATTTTTTTCCTAACACCGCATAGATAGAGGCTGTCTGTTACAATGGTTTTATTTTTCTCAGTAGTAACATCAAAAGGATTAATCTTCTCAAATATTTTAATAGCTTCTTCTATTTTTTCTTTATATTCTTTGGTGAAAACTCTTTTTGCCATCGTGTAGACACAACCTTTCTTTACGTAATATTATATCATCTACACGACAACTATCCTAACATCTTCTTGTTTAAGCGAGGATGACATGTTGTTGGTCATTTTTTACTTTCCTCCCTCTTCCATGTGGAATGCATAATGGTGTTCCAAACAAAGGATCGATGGTGATTTCACATTTCATTCCAAAAACGGACTGGACCATTTTACTTGTTACAATATCTTCCGGTTTTCCCTCAGCATAGATGTTCTTGTTATGAACCGCTACAATATGATGAGCGTAACGGCAAGCTAAATTCAGGTCATGAAGAACCATCACAATTGTTCGATTCTCCTTCTCATTTAAGTCATAAAGTAAATCAAGTATTTCAATTTGATGACTCATATCTAAGTAGGTTGTTGGTTCATCCAAAAGCAAAGTTTGCGTTCCTTGAGCAAGTGTCATTGCAATCCACGCTCTTTGACGCTGCCCTCCCGACAAAGCGTCCACAGGCGTATCTGCAAATTGCAACATATGAGTAGACGTTAATGCGAGATTAACCATCCGCTCATCTTCTTTCGACCACTGCTTTAACCAGCTTTGATGTGGATATCTACCTTGACTCACTAATTGGTGAACAGTCAATCCTTCTGGTGCAGAAGGGCCCTGTGGAAGAATTGACATTCGTTTTGATATTTCTTTCGTTGATAATTTTACAATCTCTTCACTATCTAAAAGGACCGTACCTGATGTAGCTCTTAACAAACGTGCCAATGTCCGTAGAAGGGTTGATTTCCCACAGCCGTTACTTCCTATTAAAACAGTAATTTTCCCTTTTGGTATTTTCAAATTCAAATTATCTATAATGGGGTCAGAGCCGTAGGATATTGTCAATTCTTTTGCTTCCAAATGTTTCATCATGCTCCTCCTTTTTAAAATTGATTTCGATTCTTAAATAATAAATAGATAAAGAACGGCGCTCCAATCCCAGCAGTAAAAATTCCAGCCGGAATGTCTAATGGATAAAAAACCGTCCGAGCGACTAGATCAGCGCTAAATACAAGTGCACTGCCTATTAAAGCAGAAACGAGAATCAAGCTACCAAAAGGGCGCCCTACTAGTTTCCTAGCAATATGAGGTGCGATAAGACCAACAAAACCGATTGCCCCAGCGATAGACACAGCGAAACCCGCCAACAACACACTAAAAAGAAGTAAAAGAAACCTGTGTAGCTGAACACGAATTCCTAATCCGGTTGCAATATCATCACCTAGTTCTTGCAGACTCAGACTTCGAGCTAAAAAAAGTATTAGAGGAACAATAATGAATACGACCGGAACAATCATATAGACATCAGCCCATGATGTACCATATACACTGCCTGTGAGCCAAATATATGCTTTTCCTAGCGAAAAAATGGGACTCATTACTAACATGAATGTCGTACCCGCACCCATGATAGCGGACATACCAATTCCTATCAGTACAAGACGGATAGGGGTAATTCCACTTCTCCAAGATAGTAGATAAATCAATATGGATACGAGCATCGCCCCACTTATTGCAGCAATTGGCAATAATTTAATACTTACTACCCCTCCAAGAAAAGTGATGAAAGCCACTGCTGCAAATGAAGCACCACTGGTAATCCCAATGATATCTGGTGAAGCCAATGGATTTCGAATCATTCCTTGTAATATGGCACCTGATATGCCTAAGGCAGCACCAACAAATAAAGATGCAAGAACCCGTGGTAACCTTAATGTTTGGATAATAAAGTCATATTCACCGAAACCCCTTCCAAAAATCGTCAGAATAACTTCCAAGGGAGTTATCATCGTATTACCTATACCAGTACCTACCACAACAGAAAGAATCACACAGAGGAAAAGTAAACAGATGACGATTAATGACTTTCTTTCAATCTGTACAGAAATCGTGTCGCTTTTATTACGAAAAAGGAGATTTGGTCTCATATCTTTGACACCCCCTTACGCGCTATATATACAAAAAAGGGGCCACCAATAAAAGCGGTCATAACACCGATAGGGACCTCCCTTGGCATAATCACCAATCTTGCCACGACATCAGCGGATAGTAATAATACAGCGCCTAAAACAGCTGAATAAGGGATCACCCAGCGATAGTCGTTGCCAACAAATGCTCGCGCGATATGAGGAACCACTAGACCAATAAAACCAACAGCACCTACAACGGCAACGGAACTGCCCGCTAACAGAACAATTATAATTCCCATGGAAATTTTCACTATAAAGATATTTTGTCCCATCCCTTTTGCGATATCATCACCAGTCGTTAATAAGTTAATTGCTCTACCCATAAACATCGCAATAACCCCAGCAAATAGCATAAAAGGTAATACAGGGAGTAACATTTCTAATGTACGCCCACTAACTGAGCCAGCTAACCAAAACAAAACATCTTGTAGTCCTGTTTCATTTAATACTAAGACAGATTGTGTTAAAGAAATGAATAAGGCGGTGATAGCGGTACCGGCTAATACAATTTTTATGGGGGTGAGTCCATCTCTGCCAATGGAACCTAATAAGTAAACAATCATAGCTGAAATTGCTGCTCCAAGAAAAGCAAACCACATAACATAAACTAATGATGAGATAGATAAAAAGACGACTGCTATGACAATAAAGAATATTGCACCCGCATTAATGCCAAAAACACTGGGAGATGCTAAAGGATTTCTTGTTAATGCTTGCATGAGTGCACCAGCAACTGCTAAACTTGCTCCTACCATAGTTGCAATTACGGCTCTTGGTAAACGTTCAGTTTGAATGATCATGTGCTCAATAGAGCTAGAATCATAGTATAAAAAGGCTCCAATTGCATGATCTAAAGTAATAGGGGTTCTACCAAAAATAATGCTGGAGATAAACGCTGCTATTAATAAAAGTAAGATCATGCCCAAGCCGAAGAATTTCATTTGTGTTTTTAAAAATAGTTGAAACATATCCTCACTCTTTCGTGGATGAAATGATAGATAAAGAGAGAAAATGGCTAGGCCATCATCTCTCTTTTAAGCAGATTACTTTTCAAGTTCAAAAATTTCATATAAATCATCTAACATCATATTGGCCGTTATGTATCCGCCGGCACTATTCCAAATCACTTCATTTACCTGAATTACTTGATCATTCTTAACGGCATCTAGATTAGCCCAAAGAGGATGATTGGTCCATTCCTCATACGTTTTTTGAATTGCTTCTGTATCCGTTCCAGAATTAAAATTGAAAATCATAGCTGCATTCATGTCTGGAATACTTTCTTTTGAAGTTAATTGGATTCCCCATATATCTTTGTCATGGCCTTCAGGTCGAGTGAAGCCAAGCTCTTGTAATATTTTCCCTGCATACCCCATGTAAAAAATACGGGCATGATCGGCTCTAAAGTTCGTGATTGTCACTTCTATAGGTAGGCTATCCCCCATCTGTTCTTTAAAATCTACTACGCGTTTATCCCAGTCCAGTAACAATTGGCTTGATTTTTCCTCAATATTTAGTGCTTTCCCCATTAAATCGACAGTTTCCTTCCAATCATAAAGCACTTCGTTCATCACCGTAGGAGCGATATGCGATAGTTGATCATAGATTTCTTCATGGCGTATTTTAGAAACAATAATTAAATCCGGCTTAAGCTTATGAATCTCCTCCAAATTAGGCTGGGTTTCCAAGCCAAGTAACTGAACATTTTCAAGATCATCTCTTAAATATTCGTAAATTGGTTTCTCTACCCAAGATTCAACTACTCCTATCGGTTTTACTCCAAGAGCAATCGCAGCATCCGTCGCACCTTGATACAGTGTTATCACTCGTTCCGGAGTGCCTTTGATTTCCGTTTTCCCCATCGCATGTTCAATAATGCGGACTTCTTCCTGTGCAGGCGTTTCCTCTTCCTTATTCTCATTTTCGGTAGACTTCACTTCAGTTACTTCTTGATTTTGTTCTGAAGATGTTCCTGTAGATTCGCTCGTTGTGCAACCAGTGATAAAAATCATCAACACGAATAAGGTTGCTAACGTAAATAATCCTATTTTTGACTTTAACATTGTTTCGACTCCTTTTCTTTCATCCTCATGATGATAATGATATTTATTCTCATTGATAATTATAACTTAACTAAACCATATTTAACATGAAAGATTATGTTCACTATATGGACGATTCTGTCACAAATAACCGCTGTAGCTTATCAAGTAATAGATTATGTGTATAAGACGTATAACACGTATAGAGATGCTTGTGATCATACATACCATAAATAGCCCTATTCCGAACGGCCTTTAACTCCTGCCATTTTTCACTGGTGAATAATGCATTGATTTTATTTTGAATCATTTGATCCATATTCACCGTACCATCATGCTTATACGGTGTTAATAGAATTCTATCCGCTTCAAATCCAAATAAATCCTCAAGAGTTATTTCCTTGAAATATTCAATTTCTTCTACACCTTTTGGAATCTTCAATCTTAAATCTCCGTATAGAACCGTTCCAACATTACGAGTACCGTATACACAAATCTTCTCCTTGCCAATTCCAATCACTAATATTTTTTCATCTTCAATCTTTCTTTCAATTAGTTTACGAACTTTTTCAACTTTTTGGTCATAATATTCTAACCAAATACTAGCTTCCTTTTCCTTTTCAATGATTTTTGCAATGGTTTGAAAAAGCATGCGCCACTCATGTAAAAAAGGAACGTTTACAGTGGGAGCGATTTGTTCAACCATTTTCTCCTTGAGTGACTTATCATCCTTATGATAATCTCTTGTTAAAATTAAATCTGGTTTAACCTCCATTAGTTTTTCTAAATCGGGATCAAATTCACCAAGGGGAATAGTATTTCGGAGTTGGGTTATTACTGGGTATGCATTACTTATAACAGCGGCATAAGGCTCTATACCAAGTGTCAGCAAATGACCAGTTAATAGGTGTTTAAGTGAAGTAATCCGTGGCGATGATTTTATTTTCTTAATGTAAATGGTTGGTGAACAACCTTTCATCGCTTTAAACTTACGACTAAAGTAAAATTCATCGTTGAAACCGACCTTATTAGCAACCGTACTTAATTTTTCATCAGAGTGGATTAGAAGTTGCTCAGCTTTTTTGATTCGTATATCCGTTAAGTATTCCATTGGACTTTTTCCAGTTTCTCTTTTAAACATGCGAGAATAATAGTCTGTACTGACCCCAGCAATTTCAGCAAGCCTTTTACGAGTAATATTCGTACTGTACTTTTGCTCCATATAATCTTTTGTAAGTGTAATTGCTTTTTTAAGATCGACCTTTTGCTTATCCATGTAATCTTTGAAAAGAAATAAAATCATTTCTTGGAAGCGAATATTTGCTTCCATCCCGCCAAAAGAATCTTTACTTTGAAAATTTCTTCCTATATTCTCAACCATCTCATTTAAAACTTGATTATTGAACAAAAAAACCTTCTCTGGAAAGCGAACTTTACCAGAAGTAAAACAATCATTTCCAGCATATTGTAGAGCATGAAATCTGATTTGATAGTAATCCACTGTTAAATTATCATCTATACTAAGCTTCACTTCGGTCCCCGGTGAGAGTATGAAACCTATTTGCCCTTCCATGGCGTGGCTTCTTTCTTGTATATAAATAGTTCCTTTCGCTTGCCTAAACAACAACATTGTATATAAACTTCGGTCCTGCTGTTGAAAAGTTAATTGACTTGAATGTATGTGTTTAATATCATCTAATCTGTACATAAAAGAAGCTAAATGATCAGAGAGGTTTTCTTCGCTATTCATATGTGTCACTCCTCGTATAATGTTCATTACGTATCCTTTTAGTAATCCTGCAAAACATAATTGATAATCATTTTCAATTATGTTTACTATACTATCATTAGAAATTAAGATTGTCAATAAAGGGGGAAAAGCCAAAAAAGTAATATTACTTTTTGGACTGCACTGCATTATATCATTATTTCTATTAAGGTTTATTAGGCTATATGTTTCGATACTCCAATAAGTTGTTAGTACGATTTGAGAAAAATAAACTAAAATATATGTGTTTTTTAAAAACATACTCCACGGAACTTCACTCCAACTAACAATAATTTCTTCTCCATGAAAACTATTGCCACGAATTAACCAGCGTTAACTAAAATAATGAGGAATAAATTTACTTCAAATAACTCATGCATAAAAAAACTGCCTCTTCTAAGAAAGGGCAGTTATGTACATAGTCTCTGCGGCAGCCAGGCTGTCGTAGCGCGGTAAAAGCGCTTTAGACCCTGTAGCTTTGCGTCGCCGGTTTTCACCGGGTTTGCCCTTGTCTTCATATTATTCAATTTCTGTGTATGTCTTCATGCTGCAAGGTTAATCCCTTGCAGCATGAGACCTGTTTGTTTATTTTGAGAGCAGGCTGTAAAGCACCTGGGCCATCTGCGCCCTGGTGGTGGTATCCTTTGGGGAAAGCCTGTTCCCGCTGCCGCTGATGGTTCCGGTTTCCACAAGCAGCTTCATGGCGTCTTTAGCCCAGAGAGCTATGTCGTCGGCATCGCTGAAGCTTGACAGCGATTTGCCGGAATCGCCCTGGGGCAGCTTGCCGATTACTTTCAGCCCATTGTACAGCAAGGTGAACATTTCCTGGCGGGTGATTTCCTTTTCCGGTGCAAAGAGGTTGTTGCCTACGCCTGCGGATATGCCAAGCCTTTTTGCCGCAGCCAGGTAGCCGGTATACCAGGTGTTGCCTGCGTCTACGAAGTTGTCCTTCGGATTCGCGTCGGGGGTTATGCCGTATGCCTTCATCAGCATGACGATAAACTGTCCCCTGGTCAGCTTCGCTTCCGGGCTGAAATTGCCGTTGCCCGTGCCTGTGGTAATATCCCGTGCGGCTATAAAGGAAACCGCCTTTACATACCACGCGCCTGCCGCCACATCCTTGAAGCTCACCTGCTTGTAGCTTACGGCGTAGTAGCTGAAATGAGTGGTTGTGAAGGTTACGGTTCCGGTGGCCGGGTCGTAACGCCCATTGGGTACTGAAACCACATTACCGTTTTCATCTATGTACCAGACCACTATGTGTTCCGAATCAATAAGTTCTGTTGGAGTCGGAGTGTAGGGTATGGATACCGTTACTGATGCATTTTCATTGTTCCAAGCATATAGCTCTCCGTCCACTGTTAAACTAAGCTGAATTACCGGTCTGTCGCCAATACGGTTCTTTATTTCCTCACCTATGCTTGAAACATCTGCATGTGCAATGGTAATGGACACATTTTCTGCACCTGCAACAATTTCCTTTGGCAACATGCTGCCGGGCAGGATTACCATAGCTATATCTGTTTTTATTTTCATCTGCCAGTCTGCATTTGACGATGACAGGACACTTGCAGGCATGGTAATATCATATGCCTTTGCACTTTCCACAAAAGGTATAGTAATTTCAACAATCTTTTTACCGTCACTGCTTTGTCCTGTCTTTTCAAATGCTGCAGCCAATATAGTTGAATTAATCTCTGCTGCTGCAACACCTGTGTTTTCATCCAGCATTGGTGCAGTGATTATATTTCCATTTGTGTCTACAGCAGTGATGTTTGCTTTATTTGTATCGCTTGTTGTTCCTCCGTTATCAACACCTGAAGAAGTGTCTGTATCGCCGCCGGTGCTCCCGCCGGAACTCGAACTTTTAGTGCTTATGCTTGCACTCTCACTTGATGCCGATGCTTTATGGGTTACCGTTTCGGCTACTCTTTGGTAAAAGTTATAGGTAGTGCCTGCCGTCAACCCGGTGAATGTATTGGAGCTTTGCCAGTTGACTCCACCTCTGCTGTACTCATATCCCTCATTTGGTGTAAGGGTTATACTGGTAGTCGTACTGTTGGCCATGGTTGGGGCTGCAGGTGCTGTTGGATCATCCGCCTTTTCGATGGACCCGCTCGCCGTACCGGTTAAACTACCGGAATAATTTATCGCAGTTACCACTACCGAAAGCGTTGCGCCAATATCTGCATCTACAATAATATAAGTACTATTACTAGCTTCATTTATATCGGAACCATTTCGCTTCCACTGGTAAGATAGAGAAGCATCGCCCTGCTGGCCGGTTACCTCTGCTGTCAAGGTTTGGCCGTATTTCAGTGTACCTATGATAGATACTGAGCCTGTAAGGGACTCCGGTCCTGTGACAGGGCTTTTGGATGCCCTAACTGTATTCCCGTAGGCTCCCATGTTAATCCGGCCGCCGTTGGGAGTTGGTTCATTGCTGTAATCGGAGGCGGGGTCGCCGGCGTCGATGCAGGGGCTGGTCACAGCGTCCAGCACCCAATCCCCGTTCCCGTCGTTTGCCGCGGGATCCCAGCGTCCGGCCTCTGATTTTAGGTGGAAGTCGCCTCCTGAAGGGTTGGCAAACAGGGGGTCGGTGTTGATGTTTCCGACACCGGCAACCACTCCATCAGCTTGGATGTTGGAATAACTCGCAGTTAAAGTCCCGCCAAGATGTGTAAAATTATATACATTGTTATATATAATGCTGTTAATAATGATAGTGTTCACATTGGTCAAATACATCCTATTGCTGTTGTGGGCAAAGGTTACATTGGTTAGGGTAAGATTTCCCCTATGGGCGTCTATAATGTTGCAATTGCTGTTGTGTATTATGGTATTGCTTATTTGCAGATTGCTGCTTCCATCATCGCTTTTCATATTTACAGCACCATAGGATGAGGGATTATTGGGATTGATATTTTTAAACTCACAAAAAGCGATGGAAAGGGGGGTTAAGTTAACTGAAACACCTTGATCGTAACCGTATCTGATGCCATAATTCAAGGAATCAAAAATGCAGTGTTCAAAGATATTTGGATTTCCATTGCCTTGGCTTAAGACAAGGATTCCGCCGTTATCAAATGTCCCGCTTCCATAGCCTCGGAAGAGAATTGGTTCATCCTCAGTTCCCCGGGCCTCAATCCTGCCTGTGTCAAGAACTTGTATGTTCTTGCTGCGGTCTAGCAGCAGGGTCTGACCGGGTGCGATGGTCAATTTCCCCCCTACCGGCACAAAGTAAGGCAGTTTGTATGAATAGCCTGCCGTCAGCTGTCCCCAATAGGCTTCCACACCTGAAGCAATTTCCCCACCTTCCACCAATATTTCCCTGTACCCCTCCGGATATCCTTCAAAAGTTACATTATCTAAAGTAAAAGCAGGGATGATTCTCAAAGGATGCTTTGCAAGATTTCCTCCGTCAAAATGGTTATTTTGGAATGCCACCATCACATCAGGCCTAGCCAGCAAATCTGTTTTGCCGTTTTCCATGAAGGTACAGTCTGTGAGTGACAGCCTCCCTCTCTCTAAGACCATCGGCTGCCCGTCATCCTGCTCTTTGGCTGAATCGGATATGGTACAGCCAGTTATTTCAACATCGATATTACTGGAAGACTGGGAGGATACATGAATTGCCCGCCCTAAGTCCGTGAAAACGGTACCCTCAACCGTAAGACTGCTGCCGTCTCCTGCCCTGAAATATATCCCGTTGGTTTTGGCATCATTATAGACAGTACCCTGTCGGAATGTGCTATCGGAAACAGTAAGGCTGATATCCTCGCCGCCACCATCATCCACCATCAACATACCGTATGTAGATGCTCCGGATCCGCCATACTTGAAGGTACAGCCGGCAAATGTGCCTGAGGAGCCGTCATAAAAGGTGAGTGACGCCCAGGACGGTGACTGGCTGCCATCTCCTGTGAATCCGGTAAAAGTCACCTCGTTTGCAATAAGACTGCCTCTAACTCGAAGCTCCGGCCAGACATTGTAAACAGTTTCGCTGACGGTTATCGTTCCGTTATGACCCAGTTGAACTTCAACGCCACTTCCAATGGTCAGCGTGACTCCGGCAGCAACTTCGGGAGCACCGCCCCCATCCTTTAAGCAGATGATATATGGGCTGCCTGCCGCAGTCCAAATGGTGTCTTCAGTAATGTCAGTGTTGATAATGGTAGGACCTACCGTTGATTCTCCCATTACATGTATAATACTGAAAAACATAACAAATGAAATTATAAGCATAAAAGCTGATAGAGCAAAAAGGGTTTTTTTCATCTTTGATAAAGAAATAATATTTTTCATGTTAGGTTGGATGCCTCCTTTATTAAATTAATGAGCGGTTATTTCCCTATACTGTTCCACGCCATAAAAGGTGCTATAGCAACAAGAATATTGATAGCTCCTACCATACTTCCAGACAGCAGGAGAAAAAGACCCACCAAACCTGCAACAATACCTGCCATTAAACATACTGTTTTTGCAGTATGGGTATCTCCATCATCAAACTTTTTCATGCCAAAAAAGTAAATGACAGCAGCAATGGCTCCGGACAAAACTAGTCCCAGGCTGTCGCCAAAAAGAAGAGAAATTATGGCAAGTCCACCAAAAGTAAATACAGAAACAGTAAGATACATTTTTGTGTCACCTGATGTTGAAGAAGCCGATATCGGATTCTGTCTAAACTTGGTATCAACTTCTTTTCCTTCCTGCAGAGAAGTATTTACCTTTAATTTATGGCCGCAGGCAGGACAAAAGAGATTGCTTTCCTCATGTTTGGAACCACATTGAGAACAAAACGGCATATTGAATCACTCCTCTCTTTTTATTTTTTTCCCGCACCGCCTGCAAAAAGCGTCATTTTCCTCAAGTATGCTTTTACAGCCGGGGCAGGAAGGAGGACTTGGCCATTCTTCTTCCAGTGCCGGATCTTTATGGCTTTCATCTGAAATAATAACCTCAGTTCCACAGCCTGTACAAAACCTGTCACCCTCCTCTAAAACCCCTCCACAGTTAGAGCAGGAGTTTCCTACCACAGCCGGTAATGAATTTTGGGCAGAGTTGAGGACTGCATCTAACTCAGAAAATATTTTTTTGACCATGCGTTCTCCTTGACCGTAATCGACCAAGGTCAAGGAAGACTTTGGTCTACTTGAAATGGTTACTGTGGCTTTCCCGGGATTGCTGCACTGTTCTATTACAATGCTGAACTTTGTACCCGCAGACCACAAGCTTAAACCTTCTGCCGCTTCAATCACCCCTTTTCCTTTATCTTGGCCGACAACTTTTATTCCCAGGGAAGGTAAGGCAGCCAGAACACTGTCCCAGACCTCACCCATTTGATTCATATAAACCCTGTTCTCGGATGCTGTTCTTAAACCCATATTTGCCACTCCCCTTTTTATTAATCAAATTATGATAGTATGCAAGCAAAAGCCGGCAAACCATTTAACAGTTTCCCGGCTTAATTTGTTTTAATTTTACTGTTCTGCCGGAACAATAAATCCAAACCCTATTTTGCAAAATGTATGTTGATGAGGTAATGCCACCTCTGTTCCAAAATTGTCGGAAGATACTCCTGTAATTATTATGGTTGTACCGCTTGAACCGGAATCATCTCTTTCACCGCTTAAAGCCAGAGCAAGGGCATCCATAAGATCAGGGTTATCAGCATTGTCACCGGAATTAATGAATGTGACGAAAATATCGTAGTTATCACCATTTGATTCAACAATTACTGACGATACACCGTCTGTAAATCCGCCAATTGTTACATTGACACTAATTCCGCCTCCGGTATAGTGAATCGTATTAGCATCGTCAAAGTCCAATATAAAACCATCTTGAAGAGTTATAACAACCGTCCTATCGTCATCACTCCATTGAACACCATTAACATCATTTCTATTAGAGTATAGGCCAGTAGGTATGCCAAACACATTGTCTTCCTCTGCAAATGCCAGTGTAATTCCATCCATTTGTCCGAAGTTCAACGGCTTGTCAAAGATAATTACTATCAGATCTCCAAGAGCAAGCGCTCCTCTGTGCTCAGAATTATATACCGCGTCAACCACCGATATGCTTTGCACAACCGGTGCCGGACCACCACCCCCACCAGGTGGTGGACTTGCTATTTCACTGTTTTCCAGTGTGATATCAATGTCAAATACCGGCTGTAAATCAGTAAGCATGCCCACAGATGGAGCGCCACCCGGTTTAATGGATTCCAGTTGATTTTTAGGTATAGTAAGGGTTGCTCCAATAAAGTCCATGGGATTTTCTCCCAGCGCAATAGTGCACCTTGAAACATTAAAGGAACCTGAAAAATCGGCAATCTCAACCATATCCCACAAATATCCGGGATTGGTGCCAAAATCTCCATAGCTGGGTGAGAGTCCCTGAAAAGCCTGCTTTCCAACTTCACCTAATTGCCTTTTAAAGGTAATAACAACCTTATCCCCTTGAGTTATACCTCCAGAACCATCTTCATCCACGATTTCAACGGAATATAATACCGAAACCGTCTGTAGAGCCTTCAGCTTGTTGAGTATTACACCCCCTGGATCGGAATAGCCTAAGTTGGTTGTAACCCTATCATATATATCATATTCATTGTTTACAGCAAGCTGATGAGGACCCAGATTTTCTCCGACGAAAAGCACACTGTAGTTGTCGGGTGATGGAAATTGGTGGTCATACATGTGTTCGTTAAAGCTGTCAGGATTATTCCGCAATCCTATTACTCCGACAGTATTCCATTTATCGGAAAGCTTTTCAGTAAGCCGAATATATTCATCAAGAAATTCCGGCGCCTTATCCAGAGGGTTGATATAATATTTAAGGAAAGCAACCTTGTAATCCTGATAAAATTGAGTGTTTCTGGTTTCTTCGTCAATTATGTCCGAAACAAGGTCGTCAAATTGTGGATTGATTTCAACCTCACTGTCATTTTCTTCGTTTATGAATGTCCTGCCTAATACATAATCAGCTTTTTGAACTATTCTTCCAAGCAACTCATTCTTGTATGCCGTCTCACCATAGGTCACCTCGCTGCCGTCCACTGCTGCAACAAAGCCGATGGTGTCGGTAACGGCAGTGATTTTTACGGGAGTTTCGCTTTTCACATTTACTGCAGGAATATCAATAGTCCCTTCCGCAGAAATATTGATGGGCTGCGTTTTGTCATCTCTTTTATCATCCACCTCGATGATTCCAAGGCTGGATGCACCCTGGATATGTATGCTGTTGCTGCCTCCACCCTGGATAATGGTTTTTCCCTGTACAACTACATTGCTCACATAAGCATTCCCATTGCCTATGCCCGCATCAAAAATCAGGCTGCCGGTAATCACGAGATTCCTAAGAGTTACATCTGCTACGCTGACGGTAACGTTTCCGTCAACAGTGGCTGAGCCCGATGCAGGTCCGTATGTTCCTGCACTGGATGCGGTGTAGTTGCCTATATACCCACCTGATAATGGGTTTGTAGGGGTAGAACCTCCTCCACTGCCACCACCAGAACTACCGCCTCCACCACCTGTGGAAGGAGTTGTTGAAACTGCCGGAGGAATTGTGACGGTTGTACCGGCCTTAACTTCTGTACCTCCAGCTGTAACGCCTGTTACGCCTTGTGCTGCCGTAACACTTGTTCCTACTGTATCAATCTTTACATCATTTGCATTGGCTTGTACACTGCTTACCGTTCCACTTCCAGTTATATTTGTCCGGGCATTGGCAACAACCGTTCCAACAACTGCTCCCTCATTTGCATTAATAGCTGTACCGCCTGCTGTTTGAGCAATGGCAATACTTGAAACCATACCGCTTGTCACTGAAATATCAGCCTTTACTTCAACGGTCATTGTCTGAACAATTCCTTTGACCTCTATTCTAGTGGTATCAGAGGCGCGTGAAGCACCTGCAACCACTTTTACCTCTCCAAAACTTCCCTCAAGCACTACCTGTGAGCCGGCCTCAATTTTCTGAACAGTTGTATTCTGATCCGTTACGAAGCGGATTTCATTATTTACATTATCAATAATTACCGTACCATTGATTGTCGTACCATTAATAATATGAATGGAGTTTTTTCCTCCACCCCGGATTACGGTACGGCCTTTTATCTTAACATCATCTAAAGTAACGCTGCCTGTACCTACACCGTCACCTATAATGAGGTCTCCTTCAACTGAAACTCCTTTCAAGGTAACATCGGGTGCATTGATCATAAGATTTCCACTGGAAACAGTTGTATATGTTCCTGATGTTTTTATGTATGTTTTTATAATGTTATGCATTACCTGCGCAAATTCAGCCCGGGATATATTTGCCAAAGGATATAAGTATCTTCCATCCCCCTTAACGTATCCGGCTGCTGCAAGAGCTGCAAGTTCGGGTTTTGCCCAATCACTTATATCTGTCTTATCACTGAATTTATCAAGGGAAGAGTAATCGCCTGTTGAAAGCTTTAAGGCACGGGCAAGTACGACAAATACTTCCTGTCTCGTTATCGGGTCTTCAGGTCGCATTAGACTTCCATGTCCGATAAATGTTCCCATTTGTACAGCCTTTGCCATATCATCGGCATACCATTTATCAGTAGAAGTATCAGTATATTTCGAAATGTCACCTTTTTGTGTCGCTCCAAAAGCACGGTTCATTATTGCTGCCATTTCGCATCGTTTCAAGTCGGCTTTTGGCATTATCCTATTTCCTGAACCGGAAATTAAGCCATTGGAAATAGCAGCTATAACCGCTTCTTTTGACCAATCGTCCGGAATGTCGGTAAATTCACGAGGACTTACCGCTGCCACCGGAATCATTATACTAAGCAGCATAGCAACTGTAAGTATTACGGACATCATTCTTTTCATTCCACACCACTCCTATCATTTGTTTTTGTTATAGAATCTTTTTCATCGATTAATATAAATACCTTTCATTTGCAGGTAAAGGAAAGAAAAAAATCCTTAAGAGGATTTTAGAATAAACTCCTTCCTATGCCAATTGTACGAACGTACAATATTGTTGTTCAAATTCGATGTATTCTGTGATATACTGTGGAATTATATAGAAAAACGGAGGTGGCAGCTTGAGTACTCGCAAATTTGCAATAATTACTACAATGCTGGCTTTTACATATTTTTACTACAGCTCCGGTTTTATTACCGGGGTTTATGTTTTCTCTCCGCAGGTTTCTTTATCGGAATATTCTCTTCTTTTCAATGTAGGAACTCAAATATTTGTTATTATCGGCATATTTCTTTTTTATCCTGCTGCAGGATTCTTCACATCCATCCTAAGGAATAAATTTCTGTTAAGTATACAGATATTTGCTGTTATAGCTTTAATAAGCACTACTTTTACCATAAGCAATGTGACAATCGCTAAATACTTATTCTGCTTTTTTAATAGTGTCAGTTATTTTTATATATCCTTTTGTCTATATAGTGTTTCATGCCTTTTACCCTATCACCAAAGGGGCAAAAGTATTGGTATTGCTTACTCAGTGAGCATCTTATTTACTCTCTTTCTCGGTCTTCTGCCTGGCAATGCCGGTTTAACTCCCCCTTTTGCACTTGTTATTTACAGTTTTTGCATTGCGGCTTCATTTTTCCTGTATTCCAGGCTTGCAAACGAAAAGTATCCTGAAAAAAAGAAAAGTTCTTTCAAAATAGAGCAAAGACATACCGGTAATAAAGAACTGCTGCTAGCTTTACTGTCTTTTACACTGCTTATCTCAATTCTTTACGGGGTATCAAGCCAGATTATTGCCTCTTATGCATATGAGGGAATGAATGTAGCGATATCAAGGGGATTTGCAGCAGTGGGATTCATTTTGGCCGGATTTCTTGCAGACAGGAACCGGAAGCTTTCCTTTTTAATCTCAATTACTGCCATTTCTTTTGCTTTTTTAGGCTTGCTTTTATACAGTTTCCCAGATGCTGCCTTTTTTGCAGCATCATTTACATATCTGATAACAGGATTTTATGTGTTATATACTTTAGTAGTTTTTACCGACTTTGCTGCCAAAACTCAGCCTGCCTTATTTGCGGCTTTTGGCGCACTTTCTTTAAGGCTGGGAACCATAATATCCTATCTGATGACAAACCGTTTTATTTTACAAAACTCCGTTATGGATATTCTTATAGTTTCCGGCCTGTTTGTATTGCTGTTGCTATCTGCTGTGTATTTATACGAACGGCTATATCCTAAAACGGAAATTCTGGAAAGAATAGTGGAAGTAAAGTCTCAGGAATACATATCTCCGATAGACATTGAAAGTGCCAAAGAAAAATACGGTCTTACAGCAAGAGAAAAGGATGTTCTTTCCCTCATCTTAACGGGGATTACTGCAAATGATGCTGCTCAAAAGCTCTACATAACCGAAAGAACAGTTAAAGCCCATTTATCATCAATATATCGCAAAACCGGAACAAAAAATCGTGTTGAACTTTCCATGATTATATCAGAAAAAGATATTCCTGCAGCCGCTCGTGAAAATAAAGATTAAAAGCTTTAAAATTAAAACTCTTTATTAGCCACTGACTGTATCTATGTTTATTAATGTTAACGCGATTGTGTATGTTTAAACCTGTTGCGCTTTTCTTCCGCAGGCATTGCCGCTAATGTAATCGCTTCATAATTGGCTGTACTTTTGCACTTTTCGGGAATGTTTCCTCTTTCCTTCATAGAAGAATAGCTTGCGCCGCCCACAATAATATGGTCCAGAACTTTGATCCCAAGAGGATGAAAAATATCAACAATTCTCTGTGTAAATGCTTTATCTTCAAGAGAAGGATTTACGGAGCATCCCGGGTGGTTATGGGCTAAAATCATTGCATTGCAATCACAGGCAAGGGCATATTTCAATATTTCTCTCGGATAAACCGCCGTTTGTCCGATACTCCCTTCCGACATGGTCTTTGTTTCGATTATGTTGTTGCCGCTGTCCAAAAAAGCCACCATAAACCTTTCTTTATCCTTCATTCCTCCCAAAAGGGCTAAAAAATATTGGCCTGCTATTATGGTTGATGAATTGAGCATGACCTTTTCGCTGCTTTGCTTAAAAGTCTAATAAGCTGTGTTAAAAGCAATGTGCCGAATTTCCTGACTGTTGCTGCACTGATCTGCTCCTTAAAGAAGAACCACAAATGTGCCCCATTTCCGGATTGTGACCGTTCTAATGCAAATGGTATATCCATTGTGTTGCAGATATCTCTCAATACACTTACATCCTTCTGCCCGCCTTCGTCATCAAAGTCCATCGCTATGGCTATTTTCTATCCTATGAACATATGAAAAGGCGAGAGGATACAAAACTATAAAACCAACAAATATACTAATAATACCCCATCTACGTAACTTTATTAGTTCCCAAAATCCCCTAATACCCAGTACAGTAATCTTGTATAAAATGCCGCTAGACAATTCGATTGATTGTGGTAATAAATCATAAATCCATTTTTCTTTTTCGCATTTTGTAAATCGAATCTGCTTATGTACCCTTCTAGACTTACTTACCCAGAGAACATTAGAACAATATAATTTCCTAGTTTTTTTATAATTAGGTAATTCATGCGACTTTTGTATTAATTCTACTGTCTTTTCAATTGAATAAGTTCTAGCTGTAGCCACATCTAACTGTGACATGCGGTTATTATCTAAAACTGTAGTGCGACAAGCTAATCTGCAGTGACTTCGACAAGCTAGCCTGCAGGAGAAAGCATAAACCATCATAGCTATATGTAAGACACCCTAAACTG
>NZ_JHVU01000033.1 GCF_000620305.1 Desulfitibacter alkalitolerans DSM 16504
AAGGACATGTGGAGAGCTAAGAAGAGAGAATGCCGGTATGAGTATGCGAGAAAGAGGTGAGAAACCTCTTCACCGGAAGCCTAAGGTTTCCTGGGGAAGGCTCGTCCGCCCAGGGTAAGTCGGGACCTAAGCCGAGGCGTAAAGCGTAGGCGATGGACAATCGGTTGAAATTCCGATACCACCATATAACCGTTTGAAGGAAGTGGTGACACAGGAGGGTAGGTTAAGCGCACCGTTGGTCGAGTGCGTCCAAGCCAGTAGGAGGTAGAGGCAGGCAAAACCGCCTCTATGCTAACTCCAAGAGGTAACGGGGAGCGAAAATAAGTAGCGAACTAACTGAGCCCACACTGTCAAGAAAAGCCACTAACGAGGTTATGAGGTGCCCGTACCGCAAACCGACACAGGTAGGCAGGGAGAGAATCCTAAGGTGAGCGAGAGAACCCTTGTTAAGGAACTCGGCAAAATGACCCCGTAACTTAGGGATAAGGGGAGCCTCATGTAGGGTAGGTATTTAAGCAAATACTGGCTCGAAGAGGCCGCAGAGAATTGGCCCAAGCGACTGTTTAGCAAAAACACAGGTACCTGCTAAGGAGAAATCCGAAGTATAGGCGCTGACGCCTGCCCGGTGCTGGAAGGTTAAGGGGAGAGGTGCAAGCCTTGAACTGAAGCCCCAGTAAACGGCGGCCGTAACTATAACGGTCCTAAGGTAGCGAAATTCCTTGTCGGGTAAGTTCCGACCCGCACGAAAGGCGTAACGATTTGGGCACTGTCTCAACAGGGGGCTCGGCGAAATTGTAGTACCCGTGAAGATGCGGGTTACCTGCGGCAGGACAGAAAGACCCCGTGGAGCTTTACTGCAGCCTGATATTGGGCTTTGGCATGTTATGTACAGGATAGGTGGGAGACTGAGATACTAGGGCGCCAGCCTTGGAGGAGTCAATGGTGGGATACCACTCTTAACATGCTAGGGTTCTAACCAGTATCCATGAAACTGGATATGGGACAGTGTCAGGTGGGCAGTTTGACTGGGGCGGTCGCCTCCCAAAAAGTAACGGAGGCGCCCAAAGGTTCGTTCAGCACGGATGGAAATCGTGCGTAGAGTGTAAAGGCAGAAACGAGCTTAACTGCGAGACAGACAAGTCGAGCAGATACGAAAGTAGGGCTTAGTGATCCGGCGGTACCGAGTGGAAGGGCCGTCGCTCAACGGATAAAAGCTACCCCGGGGATAACAGGCTTATCTCCCCCAAGAGTCCATATCGACGGGGAGGTTTGGCACCTCGATGTCGGCTCATCGCATCCTGGGGCTGAAGTAGGTCCCAAGGGTTGGGCTGTTCGCCCATTAAAGCGGTACGTGAGCTGGGTTCAGAACGTCGTGAGACAGTTCGGTCCCTATCCGCCGCAGGCGCAGGAGATTTGAGAGGAATTGCCCCTAGTACGAGAGGACCGGGGTGAACAAACCTCTGGTGCACCAGTTGTCGTGCCAACGGCACAGCTGGGTAGCTAAGTTTGGCAGGGATAAGTGCTGAAAGCATCTAAGCACGAAGCCCCCCTCAAGATAAGATTTCCCACTGGCAAACCAGGTAAGACACCTGAGAGAACATCAGGTAGATAGGCCGGAGGTGTAAGGGCAGTAATGTCTTTAGCTGACCGGTACTAATAAGTCGAGGGCTTGATCTAAACAAACAGAGGTCAGAGGTCGGAAATCAGAAGTCGGATTAGAAGCACAATTGGCTATGCCAATTGCAACGAGTACTGACATCTGACGACTGACATCAGACATCCGTTCTTGCAGGTAGAAAAAAGCTGTGTAGTTTTGAGAGAGTAGAAAAACTCAAAAAGATTTTCGGTGACGATGGCGGAGGGGTAACACCCGTTCCCATACCGAACACGGAAGTAAAGTCCTCCAGCGCCGATGGTACTAGGTTCTCCTGGGAGAGTAGGTCGTCGCCGAACTAAATTTTTAACACTAAAGCTTAAATCAAATATGGTTTAAGCTTTATACAAATCCTCAATAATCCTCGGTAGCTCAATGGTAGAGCACTCGGCTGTTAACCGAGTGGTTGCTGGTTCGAGCCCAGCCCGGGGAGCCATCATTTGAACTTAACTAGCTAATACAGCTAGTTTTTTTGATTCGTGGATACTTTTTAACAACAATAAATAAGGCCTGTCTCCTAAAACTATGGGCAGACCTTATTTATTTTACTTCCAAAAGAAAATAAACTAAACGAGCCTACTAATTAAATCATCTCTATCTCCGTATAAATAGTCAATTATAGGAATTTCTATCATTGTATAGGCACCAGGCTTTTGCTTGAAGCTGGCCCTGGCAGAAGCTACCATGATCTGAGCAGTTAGGGCGGGATTATTAATCCTCATTTCAAATGTAAGTAACTGATTATGAGTGTCACCAGAAACCCCCTTACGTTCCATTAGCACACCATGTCCCATATCTATTAGTGCTTTAACATCATCAACAAAAAATACCTTTGTTTCATCATTTATAAAGTATGGATCGTTTAAAATGGTATCTTCCACAACCTTGGAATTCACATTAGCTTCTAGTTCAACATACACCAGTCTTCTATGAACACCTGTACCCGTTGGTATGGTCATTGATAGAGCATCCTTTACACCTGAAATGGCTTTAACGGCTACTGAGTGGCCCATGCTCATACCAGGCCCAAAGTTTGTGTATGTAATACCCTTGGGAGCCATGAATTCAAACATGGACCTGATCATTGAATCGCTTCCAGGATCCCAACCGGCGGCTATTACTGCAACTGAGTTACCTTTTTCACCACTTTTCTGAAATGAATTTCGAAGGGCAACAATTTTTTCGTGGATATCAAAACTATCAACAGTATTAATGCCAAGTTCAAGAATATCCCTGCCATATTCCTCTACAGAGCGAGTTGGTGTACATAAAAGGGCCACATCCACCTCCTTTAATTCTCTAATATGGCTAACTATAGGGACCTCCTTTAACTCTATAGGCACAGGTTTCCCCAAAGAATCAGGTCTTCTTACAACTCCTGCCAACTCCATGTCTGGAGCGGCTTTAACTGCCTCATAGGCATACTTGCCAATATTTCCATAGCCAACTATAGCCACTTTGTACATAAATGCTGTATCCTCCCTTGTATATTTTTATAAAGCTATTTTTCTTTAATAAAGTAACATTAGATAGTGTCCAAGTCAATAGTAAGAGTGATTATTATTATCCACCCTTCTGGGGAAAAATCTAAATCAGCAATAATAGTATAATTTTGGAATGCTTGCACATAGAATATTATAATTCTACTTTTTATTATGGACTGAAGGATTACTTGCAAACCAATTAGACATTAAAAGATGAACTCATATGTATATTTAATTGCACCCAGAAATAAAATAATTATTTTTAGGGGTTGATAGTGGTGAAGGTTATAAAAAAAATTCTTGGGCAAAAGAGAGTAAAAATACATGAGCAGGATGATTTGTCCAGGTTGTTGACTGAAATTGATGAGGCCAAATTGGCTTTAAATTATGCCCAGCAAAATCTAAACTATGCTGAGGAGTACTTTATTGATGCTGCAGCTAAAGAAGTGGAATTTAGTAAAAGTCGGCTAAATGCACTTTTAAGAAAATATAAGGAAGAAAGGGCAAAACAAGAACAGGCTTAAATCACTCCCATAAAACAGGCGCTCCTATGAAGTGAAATTTCACAAAACCTTTTTATATGATAAAATAGAAAAAAGCATTTATGGGGTGTGAAATAGGTGTCCACAGGGAAGGCAGAAAAAATCTTAATAATTGATGATGAGATATCCTTTGTGAAGGGGTTAAAGCTTCAACTAGAAAATCAAGGGTTTAATGTAGATAGTGCCGGCAACGGTTTAGATGGATTGGATAAAATCAAGGCTGGTGTTTACAGTCTAGTGGTTCTTGACTTAATGCTTCCAGGTATGGATGGAATTGAAGTTTGTCGTAAAATAAGAGAGTTTTCAGTTGTTCCAGTTATAATGCTGACAGCCAAGGAAGATGAAATAGATAAAATCCTGGGATTGGAAGTTGGAGCTGATGATTATTTAAACAAACCTTTTAATTTTCGAGAGCTTTTAGCACGTATCAAGGCCTTATTAAGAAGAGTGTCCTGGGATGATACTGATAAGGTTTCAAAGCGCAAGGCAGAAGTATACTTAACTCCCATAGGTGAATTAACGGTGCAGTGGGATACTAGAAAGGTATTTTTGGGCAGTGAAGAGGTTATTTTAAGTACAAAAGAGTTCGAAATACTAACCCTCCTATCCCATTACCCAGAAAAGGTTTTTAGCAGGGATGAACTATTAGATAAGGTATGGGGCTATGATTACTTTGGAAGTCCTAGAACTGTAGATGTTCATATTAGAAGGCTAAGGGCTAAATTAGAACCTGAACCAGAAGAGCCCCAAATAATATGTACCAAGTGGGGAACGGGATATTATTTCAATGGACAGCGTGGGTGAGCTTCATGAGGATAAGCCTTAGATTGAAATTAGTATTAAGTTATCTTTTATTAATATGTTTTCTTGCATTAGCTTCAGGGCTGCTGTTATTTAATTATTTTACAGCTGAATATGAGAGTCAGTATAAGGTTAATGTTTTTACCCAGGGAAGCATTGCTGCCAATGCCGTTAGAAATAATTTTGCGAGACCCTCTTCTATGGTGGAAGAAGTAAGAGAGTTAAGTAGGCAGTTTAACCTGCGTATTTTAATTATTAACCTTGAAAACCGTGTGCTCGTAGATTCCCAAAGTGGACAGGCTAATGACCTTACCAGGGAAATAATTAAGCACGGTGAGGCTGTAACCGCACTGCAAGGTACTAGTTCTGCACGCATTTATACTATACCAGGCCATGGTGAGGTTATGTATGGGGCAGTACCTATCTTTAAGGACAAAGAGGTAATAGGTGCGGTATTCCTCTCCAAATCATTGGGGGAATTTACAAATTTAAAACATGAGATGTTAGCTAGAATTTTTATTAGTACTGGTTTAGGCAGCATGGTAACTATTATTTTCAGCCTATTGTTTGCCAGTTATCTTACCAAGCCTCTAAATCAGCTAACAAGGGCGGCCAGAAAGTTTACTGAGGGCAATCTTTCATACAGGGTAAGCTATAAATCAAAGGATGAATTTGGCCAATTAGCAGAGACTTTTAATAAAATGGGAGATGAATTGGAAAATCAAGATGCCGTTAAGAGAAGATTTATTGCAGATGCTTCACATGAAATAAGAACGCCATTGAGCACCATTAAGGTTTTGGTACAATCCTTACAGAATTTAAATGATTTTAATAGGGATAAAGTTATGGAATTCTTATATGACATGGAACTAGAGATTGACAGACTTTCAAGCCTTGTTAATAATCTGTTAGAATTAACAAAAATCGAATCGCAAAAAGAAGACCCCGTAAGTTTGGAATTAGTGCAGGTAGACGCTTTGATTAGAAAGGTATATTACAGGCTTAATACAATGGCCCAAGAAAAAGAAATTCAAATAATATTAGATGTGGAAAATGTGAAAGCTCATAGTGATTACAATTCGCTTTATAGGATAGCCTATAATCTGGTGGAAAATTCCATAAAATATACTCCCCCAGGGGGAAATATAAAAATAAAACTGAAAGAAGATAATAATAAAGCTGTTCTAACAGTTGAGGATACAGGAATAGGAATTGCAGATGAAGATTTGCAAAAGATTTTTGATAGATTTTATCGGGTTGATACTGCCCGAACCGGTGGGCAGGGAGGTTTTGGTCTTGGGTTATCACTGGTAAAAGAGTTATGCTTAAAATTGAATATAGACATTTTTGTAGAAAGCCAGTTAAATAAAGGAACAAAATTTACACTTTATATAAAAAGATAAAATCACAATCACAAATGTTTAATACTTTTGTAATAATTTTAAATTATAATGTAACAGATCCTTAAAAGAGTTGTAATAAAATAAGGGTATCATGAAAATGAAAGGAGTGATACCATACCATGAAAAAAGCATTAATATTGGTATTGTTTGTAGTAATGGCCTTGTTTTTAAGTGCATGTGGAAGGGGGGTATTAGTTGGGCAATCACCTCCCGCTGAGGCTTCCCCTGATACACCTATTGTTGAACCAAGTGTAGCATCTGAGAAGCTGGAGGTTGCCCTGTATTTTTCTGACTGGCAGGCGCAGCATGTAATTCCTGAGTTTAGAGAAATTGACAATGACAACGCCAATCTTGCTGAAAGGGTAGTAAAGGAATTTCTAAAGGGTCCTGAACAACCCCATCTCTACCGGACATTTCCTGAAGATGCCAGGGTTTTAAGTGTGGAAGTAAAAGGAGATACAGTATATGTTAACTTTCAAAGTGGAATTAATATTCCGGGAAGTGCAGGTGAGGGTGCAGCTATTAGGTCACTATTTTTAACCCTGACAGATTTACCAGACATAGAAAAGGTGCAGGTCCTGGTAGAGGGAAGAAGTGATGTGAGCTTTGGGGGACATTACTTGCTATCTGAGCCAGGAGAAAGACCCCAGATAGTTACCTATCCAATATTCCTTGATGAAGAAAGGGCCAGGTGGCTGCAGGAAAGGGCTGACCAGGGTTTAGAAACCTGGAGATTTGATGCTGTTCAGGTTGCTGCTAGAGAAGGTAGAATGTTGGGCTTTAATGAAGATTCAGTTTTTGAGCTGATAGAGACTTCCAGCGGGGCCAACCCCAGGGCCTATGTAAAGGCTGTACATGAAGAACAGGAATATATAATTGAACTGGTTCAGCCAGCATCTAAAGGCGATACAGGTGTATGGATGATTATTAATATTAATGCCAGTTAAACCATTGTAATAGTAGAATTTAAGAAATGAACCTTACTCTTAAAAGTGTGGAGTAAGGTTTTTTATTGCCTTTAGGGCATCAAATCTTATCCACCTATTCCCAGATATATATATTACAAATAAAGGGCAGAATCATAAATAACTATATTGTCTTTTTTAATTTATCTTTCCAAGAAACTGTATATTGCCAAATTTTAGTTTTATGACAAGTTTGTGAGGAGCTTGGTATGAGAAAAGACGTAATAATTTTTGGTTCACTAGCAGGAATAATAGGAAACGTGGTTAAACTAATCGTTTCCTTACCTTTATATTATACTGGATTAATAGATAAAACATATATACATATTGCCAGTGGCTACTATTCCGATGAAAACCTGGAGTGTTTTTTTGCATTTATAAATGGCCTACTTACAGATTTAATTTACGCGGCTTTTTTAGGAGTACTTTTTTATCTAGCTTTGAGATATACTGATATGAAGTATGCCAAGCTAAAAGGCATTCTTTTTGGTGGCTTTATTCACGTGGTTAATAATGGTGTTTTGGTATTTGAAGGGTTTAACAAGGCTCTTTTTGATGACCCAAATGCTTTTTTTCTATTCTTCCCAACAATAATTTTTGGGTTGACAACTTGTTGGGCAATAGAAAGATTTGAAAAAGAACATTAACAAGCCCTGTTGATTAAGCAGGGCTTTAATTTGGCCTAAAGTATAAAGATCATAAGGTAGATAGTGGTCGGCTAAAACTTAAGGGTCAAAGCCTGAATGGTTTTATATTTTGAAAGGGATTTAGTAGTTATTTTTCTTAAAGACATCAATATATTTATAGTGGAGGTCAACGGATAAAAACAGGAGGGATTTTCGGTGAGAGTTTATTACATTGGCAGAAGAGAAAAGCTTATTGCCTGTATTGTAGGAATATGTTTATTAATGATTGCAATAATTTTATTTTTAAAACCCTGGGATGCAGTCACTACTAGTAAAGGAAACAGGCTGCTGCCTGTATACAAGGTGGCGACAGAAGAGAAGAAGCTGGCAATAAGCTTTGATGCTAGTTGGGGTGCCACCAGGACAGACAGAATACTGGACATTTTAGATAAATATGAGGTAAAAACCACATTTTTCCTGGTGAATATCTGGCTTGAGGATTACCCAGATAAGGCAAAGGAAATTATAGCCAGGGGTCATGAAATTGGAATGCACTCAGTAAGTCATCCCGATTTTACAAAGCTAAATGAAGAGCAGATAAAAAAAGAACTCCTTGACAATCAAAAAATGATAAGGGATATTACAGGCTTTGAAGCTGATCTTTTTAGACCACCCTTTGGGGCTTATAATAATAAGCTGATACAAATATGCAGTGAGCTTAATATCTACCCAATTCAGTGGAGTATTGATTCTCTTGACTGGAAAAGCATATCTACAGCTGATATGGTCAAAAGAGTAACCAGGGCAGACGCGGGAGATATTATCCTGTTTCATAACGATGGTGCCAATACCCCAGATGCCCTGGTGGAAATCCTGAAAAATTTTAAGGAAAGAGGATTAAAGGTAGTACCTATTTCAGAGCTTATTTATAAAAATGATTACTATATTGATGTAAATGGAATCCAGCATACGAAAAAAAGGTAGAAAAATGTCATAGGCCCATTGTATAATTAAATTGCTACAACAAAAGTTTTGCGCCCTGAGCAAAGAGAAAGGAACGGAAATAACTATGAAGTATATTGATATTATTTTTTGTGCTAACTGAGGGTATCAGCCCCAGGCTGCTCGTGTAGCAGAAGAAATTCAAAGAGAATATCCTGAAGTGGAGATTGAAGAAATTCCAGGTGCTGGGGGAGTTTTTGATGTAATAGTAGATGGTAAAACCATCTACTCCAAAAAGGAAACAGGGCGTTTTCCTGAAAAGGGGGAGACCCTAGAACTTATTAAGAAACTTTTTTAAAACATCTTAATCAAAGGTAAATAAAAAAATAATTTAAACCATTAAAAGGTAAAATTTAGCGAAAACCTGGCAATACTAAGGAATAGGGCATGCTTATCCTTTTTTTCCAGCGTTTCTCTTGCAACTTTGCAAAAGGGGAGCATACAATGAACTATCTTTATTGGTAGGTGATAGCTATGACTAACCAGTGTAAAGACAACGCAGCTCCAATCTGTATTATCTGTAAAACTACACCTTTTAATGGTAACCATGGTGGGCTATTAATCAGATCCAAACTAATTTGTTCCACTTGCGAAACACGAATAATCCGAACACCCTTGGATGATCAATATTATGCAGATTTTAAAGAAGAGATAAAAACAGTATGGTATAACTGCTAGGGTACAGCACATTGTATTCTAGCTTATTTTTTTTATTTATGCTAAAATTGGACAAAGTATTGAATTTTTTAGCAAGGAGCATGTTGTGCCTGATATCCATAACACACCTATTATAGACTGCTTAAAAAAATACCTGCTGGAAGATAACCTTCGTCTGCATATGCCAGGGCATAAGGGAAAGCCCATACTGCCTGATGATAATCTTGCAGCATCTAACATATATGGCATGGATGTTACTGAAATTCCAGGCCTTGATGACCTGCATAATCCCAGGGGAGCAATAGCAGAATCTGAAAGACTCATTGCTGCTACATTTGGAGCCAGTTCTTCTTATTTTTTAATAAATGGAGCCACAGCTGGAATTCAGGCATCCTTTTTAACGGTCTGTACCCCAGGAAAAGAGGTGCTCATTCCGCGAAACAGTCATAAATCTGTTTTATCCTCACTATTTTTTACAGGAGCCAGGCCTGTCTATGTTCCTGTGGAATTTCATGAAGAATATGGTATACCACTTGGAGTAAATCTGGCCTCCATAAATAAAGAGAAGCTGCAAAAGATAGAGGTTGTATTTAATGTAAGACCCACCTTTGAGGGTGTTGTCCAGCCATTATTAATGACAGATATGGACTGTACTCAAATTGTAGATGAGGCCCACGGGGGACACTTAAAATTTAGTTATTTTTTTCCAAGGAGTTCAGTTGACTTGGGGGGAGATTATGTAGTACATGGAACCCATAAAACCCTTGGATCACTTACACAAACAGGTCTTTTACATGCAAGCGGACGGGTGAACAAGGCAAAGCTAAGACAGGCCCTTTCCTTTGTTCAGTCTACAAGTCCTTCCTATGTACTGCTGGCATCCTTGGAACTCATGAGATACAATATTGAAAAAAATGGTGCAGCACTAATAGCCAACTGCCTTGAAGCTGCGGATTACATAAGAAAACGAGTAAATGAGATAAGTGGCTTTCACTGCCTGCTCCCTGAGGAAGTAGCCCCTAGAGAATTAGATCCAACTAAAATAGTTGTTATCTGTAATAAGCTAAGGGGCCATGACCTGGGCATATTACTTAGAAAGGACTACGGAATCCAGGTAGAGATGGCCCAGGTCAACTATGTTGTTGCCATGATCACTATTAATGACACTATAGAAACAGGTAAAATATTTGTGGATGCCATAAGGGATATAAGCAAAAGACTTAAGGATGAAAATATTGATAGCAGGCCCCCAGTAAAACTGCCTCCTATACCACCCCAAAAAATAATACCACGGGAAGCATTGTTTGCCGGCAAGAGGCAAGTTAAAATAGAAGAGTCAAAGGGTTTGATATCTGGGGAAACCTTTTGCCCATATCCTCCGGGGATACCTGTTATCTATCCGGGAGAGGTAATTACAGAGGATGCGCTTGAATATATCAAGCATATAAGGGCATCAGGTGGACACTGGCAGGGCTTTAGTGATCAAGAATTAAATACTATATTAATAGTTGAAGAATAAGGAGAATACCATGCGAGGGATTTTTATCACAATGGAAGGGCCAGATGGGTCTGGAAAATCAACCCAGGCCAAAAGGTTATTTGAGTATTTACGAGGAAAGGGGTATAATGTTGTTTTAACCAGGGAGCCTGGGGGAACATCTGTTGGGGAGCAAATTAGAAACATTTTATTAAATCCAGACAATAGTGAGTTGGGTTTTAAAACAGAGGTTCTGCTGTATGCTGCTAGTCGGGCCCAGCATCTTGAAGAGGTTATCATCCCCGCACTAAAGGAGGGGAAAACTGTTATTAGCGACCGATTTGTAGATTCAAGCATAGCTTACCAGGGTTATGGGAGGAGCCTTAATTTGCCGTTAGTTGTTGAAATAAATAGGCTTGTTGTGGAAAATTATATGCCTGACTTAACAATACTCCTGGACCTGCCTGTTGAAGTGGGGTTGGAAAGGATACGCAAAAAGCAAAAGTCCATGGACCGTCTGGAACAGGAGGCAATATCCTTTCATGAACAGGTGTACCATGGATTTAAAAAATTAGCCTTTAATGAAAAACGCATAAAAACTGTTTCAGCTGATGGCAGTGAGGATATGATTTTTGCCCATATAGTTAAAATGGTTGAAGAAAAGCTTAAGGAGGTTAACTTGATTGTATAGCAACCCAATGAGCTTATTAAAACAAAAGGCAGCAAAGGATCAGGTGGTCCATGCTTATCTTTTTCTAGGATCTAATGACCTGAGAAAAAATGCTGCCCAACTGGCAATGATATTAAACTGCCTGGATTTAAAGGCTGATGGGAATGCATGCGGTGTTTGCACCAGCTGCTACAAAATAACCACAGGTTCTCATCCAGATATTTATATATTAAGGCCAGATGGGAGCTCAATGAAGATACACCAGATCAGGGAAATGCAAAAGCATCTTGCCTACAAAATATATGAAGGAAAATACAAGGTTATAATATTAGAGGAAGCTGACAAGCTAACACTACAAGGGGCAAATAGCTTGCTGAAAATTCTGGAGGAGCCCATGCCCCAGACAATATTTATTTTACTGGCTGCCAGCCAAAGAGAGATACCTGATACTATTATTTCCCGCTGCCAAAGAATATATTTTGGTGAGGAAGTAGATCAGCATGATTACCCTGAGACTATAAAAATCCTAGAGGATGTGTTTAGTGAAGATTTTGCAAGGACTCTTTCGCTTATAGAAAAACTAGAAAAGGAAGACAAAGAACATTTAAAACAAAGAATTAACGGTTTAATGGTTTTAATCAGGGACCTGGTTGTTTTAAAATCAACAAAAGAGGAGAAGCTGATAAATATATCCCAACTATCAAACAGCAGCTTAGAAAAAATTGCAGTAAACCATGAGAAATTGGTAAAAATACTGGAAAAGCTATATAAAAGCTTAAAAGATTTAGATAGAAACGCAAATAAAAGATTGCTGCTTGAAAGCCTGTTCTTAACTATGAAAAGAATAAGTCAGTAGTCTCGGCGAGGAGGCATTTATATGTATAAAGTAATTGGCATACGGTTTAAGAGGGCTGGTAAAATATATTACTTTGCCCCCAATGGATTTGACCTTGTTGTGGGAGACAAGGTAGTTGTAGAAACAGCTAGAGGCCTTGAATATGGAGAAGTGGTGGTAGGGATAAAAGAGGTTTCTGATGAAGAGGTGGTTCTGCCTCTAAAAAATGTTATTAGAAAAGCAACGTTAGAAGATGACAGGCAGGCAGAGGACAATATTCTAAAGGAACGGGAGGCTTTCGAAACCTGCCAGCAAAAGATAGATGAGCATAATCTGCCAATGAAGTTAATTGATGTGGAATATACCTTTGATGTTAGCAAAATCATTTTTTACTTTACAGCTGAGGGCAGAGTAGATTTTAGGGATCTTGTAAAAGACCTTGCAAGTATTTTCAGAACTAGAATAGAACTGAGACAGATTGGTGTAAGGGATGAAGCAAAAATGCTGGGTGGATTGGGCTCTTGTGGGCGAGTTTTATGCTGTCATTCCTTTTTGGGGGATTTTGAACCAGTATCAATAAGAATGGCCAAGGACCAAAACCTTTCATTAAGCCCTAGTAAAATTTCTGGAATATGTGGAAGGCTCATGTGCTGCTTGAAGTATGAAAATGATTTCTACGAAGAAGAAAGAAAGAAGGCCCCTAAAATTGGCAAAATGGTTAAAACCCCACAGGGAACTGGAAAAATCATTGACGTTAATATTCTAAAATCCACAGTCAGAGTGGAGATGGTTGATGATGTCCAGATTCTAGATTTTGGATTTGGAGATATTGAAGAAATCCAAGTCAAATAGAATGGAGCTGTTTAGGATGAAGCTTACAGAAGCCCTAATGGAAATGGAACAACGCCTTGAAGACATGTTAAAAGAGATTAGAGACCTGAAGATGCATGTTTATGCTCTTGAACAGCAAAATGAGCTGCTCCTTGCACGTGTATACAATGATGAAACAGAAGACAGGGGCTACAATAATTTACAGAAGCTATACAAAGAAGGCTTTCATATTTGTCCGGCTCAATTTGGCGGCATTAGGTCTGAAGGCAAGGACTGCCTTTTTTGCCTGGGGTTTTTTAAAAAGCAGTTTTCAACTGATACCTTTAGAGAAGGTTCAAAATGATGCTCCTTGAAGGTGAAAGTCTCGAGGATATTGGTGGCGGATTAAAAATTATTCAGAGTAGAAATTACTATAGGTTTTCTGAAGATAGTGTTTTGCTAGCTGATTTTGTAGATCTAAACCCAGGGGATAGCCTGTTAGATATAGGGACGGGTTCAGGCATCTTACCCCTGCTGCTGATTCAAAGAGAAAGAAGCTTGAATATAATTGGGATTGAAATACAGCAAGAACTAGCCAGTATGGCGCAGAGGAGTATTAAATATAATAATTTGGAAAAAAGCATTAGAATTGTGCATGGTGACCTGCGGGAAGCCGGCAAATTGCTTCCGAGAACCAGATGGGACAAGGTTATTACCAATCCTCCCTACTTTCAGGTTAATGAAGGCAGAATTAGCCCTAGAAAAAATATAGCAATAGCAAGGCATGAAATAAACTGTACCCTGGCAGACATTATTAGGACAGCAGGTTTACTTTTAAAAGCAAAGGGAAGCTTTTATGTAGTTTATAGGTACCACAGGTTATCTGAGCTACTGACCCTATGTCAGGAAAACTGTCTTTACCCTTATCAGCTTCAGCCTATATCTGCACATAAAAACAAGCCTCCCCACCTTGTACTGCTTAAATGCCTACATCAGGAAGAGGTTAATTTAGTAGAATTACCGACATCTTATCTTAATAGAGCTTAGGGAAAGCATGGGGTTACATATTTTATAATTAATGAAGAGGATTTTTGTATATGGAAACTGGAAAGCTTTTTCTGTGTGCTACTCCAATAGGTAATCTAGAGGATATAACCTATAGAGCTGTGCGAATTCTAAAAGAGGTTGATTTAGTAGCTGCTGAGGATACTAGGCAAACCCGTAAACTGTTTAATCATTATGAAATTAAAACAAGTATTACAAGCTATCATAAGTTTAATATAAAGCAGAAAACCCCTTTGCTTATAGAAAAACTAAGGCAGGGGCTAAATATTGCCGTGGTTTCAGATGCAGGCCTGCCTGGAATTTCAGATCCGGGTATGGAGTTAGTTTCGGAAGCAATTAAAAATGGTATTCATGTAGTGCCAATTCCAGGACCATCTGCAGTGACTACTGCATTAGTGGCTTCAGGCCTAAATGCCAGTGAATTTTCTTTTCATGGATTTTTACCCTCAAAAAGAAACTTGAGAAAAAAGTTTTTAACAATGCATGTAAATACCCCAAACACCTTAATATTCTACGAATCTCCCCATAGGCTTATTCAATCTTTAGAGGACATACAAGAAATTTTTGGGGAACGAATGGCTTGTGTTGCCAGGGAACTTACCAAAAAATTTGAAGAGTTTACAAGAGGAAAGCCTGCAGAGCTGATTGAGTACTACAGGGAAAAAGGGGTAAAGGGAGAAATAACCCTGATTATATCTGGAGCAGAAAAACAATCAGCAGGGGAAGCTTTAGATATGTCAGGCCTTTTAAGAAAGGTTGAAGGCCTTATTGAGGATGGATTACATAAAAAAGAAGCCCTTAAAGTCATTGCAAGAAAATACAATGTCTCCAAGAGAGAACTGTACCAGGAATTTGAAAAGCAAAATAGAGTGACAAAATAAAAAGGCCGCGCTGTTTATGCACGGTCTTTTATGTAAGGAAGTATTTAGGAAGCTTGAGAGGCCATTGCTGCAGCACATTCCTTGCAGACATTCTTTCCTTTAAAGTTATTGATGTGCTCAGCATTTCCACAGAATACACATGCTGGCTCATATTTTTTAAGGATAATTTTCTCGCTATCTACATAAATTTCTAAAGCGTCTTTTTCATCAATGCCTAGAGTTCTTCTAAGCTCAATTGGTATAACAACCCTCCCAAGCTCGTCCACCTTACGTACAATACCTGTAGATTTTAACATTTTTCCCCCTCCTAATTTCAGCAAACTTCGACAACTTAGCTAAATGGTACCAAGGTTGGTAGTAAAAGTCAATACATAATATGACTTTTTTCTACATTTTTTTCATATTTTTAGGGTAAACTTGACATTGAACCATATATTACCTATAATATGGTTATCGTATTGATGTGTAGGTCTTTCACCTGCTTTAGGTGGGGCCTTTTCTTGTATTATCACGGCAACATTTTTTAGCATTTTGAAATTAGGAGGAATCAGTAATGAGCAATAAAGAAAGGTTCTATGTAACAACTCCCATCTACTATCCAAGTGACAGGTTACATATTGGCCATGCACTTACTACTACCATGGCAGATACACTAGCCCGCTACAACAGACTCCAGGGCAAAGAGGTTTGGTTTCTCACAGGCTCAGACGAGCATGGGCAGAAAATTCAAAGGAAGGCTGAGGACGCTGGCCTTACTCCTATTGAATATGTAGATAAAATAGTTGCCACCTTTCAACACCTGTGGGAGCAGCTGGATATTCAATATGATGACTTTATTAGAACATCTGAAGACAGGCATAAAGAGGTTGTGCAATACATATTTAAGAAGATTTATGATAAGGGAGACATATATAAATCGGAATATGAAGGCTGGTACTGTACTCCCTGTGAGACATTCTGGGCACAGAGGCAGCTTGGAGAAGAAAAGGTCTGTCCAGATTGTTCAAGACCTGTAGAGCTTTTAAAGGAAGAAAGTTACTTTTTCAAAATGGGCAAGTATGCCCATAGGCTCCTGGAGTTTATAGAAAACAACCCTGAGTTTATACAGCCAGTTACCCGAAAGAACGAAATGGTAAATTTCATCAAACAGGGTCTAGAAGACCTTTGTGTTTCAAGAACCACATTTAAATGGGGCATTCCTGTTCCAATTGACGAAAGGCATGTAATCTATGTTTGGTTTGACGCCCTGACCAATTATATATCAGCCCTGGGGTACTCGAAGGAAAATGACGAGTTGTTCCAAAAGTTCTGGCCAAGTGCCATCCACCTTGTGGGAAAGGATATAGTAAGATTTCATACAATTATCTGGCCAATAATTCTTATGGCAGCAGATATACCCCTGCCCAAAAAAGTCTTTGGCCATGGATGGCTTCTTGTAGGAGGCGGAAAAATGTCCAAATCCAAGGGAAATGTAGTTGATCCCCTTGTGCTGGTAGATAAGTACGGTAGTGATGCTATTCGTTATTTCTTATTGAGAGAAATGCCCTATGGCTCAGATGGCTATTATTCTGAAGAGGTTTTAATTGAAAGAATCAATACTGATTTGGCAAATGATTTTGGCAATTTGCTAAGCAGAAGCACAGCAATGATTAATAAATTCTGTGGTGGCAGTGTTCCTATACCAGGAAAGCTAGAGGCAATAGATGAGGAACTAAAGAAAATGGCTCTAGAGCTCCCAGACAAAGTGGATAAATTCCTGGACAAGATCCAGTTTAACGGTGCATTAGAGGAAATCTGGAAGATTATTAACAGGGCCAACAAATATATTGATGAAACAGCACCATGGGCTCTTGCCAAGGGTGAGGATACAGGGGAAAGGCTAAGTACAGTTCTTTATACATTGATTGAAGTAATTAGATTTGTGACAATTCTAATTAAACCTTTTATGCCAAAAACTCCTGATAAGGTTTGGGATCAATTGGGCATATCTGATAAAAAAGAAATTCAAACCTGGGATAGCTTAGGTCAATGGGGACTTATGCCTGCAGCCACCAGAATAAACAGGGGGGAGGCCCTCTTCCCAAGACTGGATAAGGAGGAAATGCTGCAGGCTTCACAAGCTGCAGAGAGTACAGCATCACAACCAGTTGAAGAAAGGAAAATTGAAATACAACCTGAAATATCCATTGAGGACTTTATGAAGGTAGATCTACGTGTGGCAGAGGTTTTAGAAGCACAAAAGGTTGAAAAGGCGGATAAACTTCTTAAGCTTAAACTAAAGGTGGGTAATGAAGAGAGAACTGTTGTAGCTGGCATAGCCAAATACTATGAACCTGAAAAGCTGGTGGGTAAAAAAGTAGCCTTTGTAGCAAATTTAAAGCCTGCCAAATTAAGGGGCATCATGTCCCAGGGTATGGTTCTGGCTGCTTCTGATGATGATGGGCTGGCCCTATTAATTCCTGATAAAGATATGGCTAGTGGGTCAAAGATAAAATGATGGAACTGTTTGATTCCCATGCCCACTTGAACAACGAAAAGTTTGCTGAGGATTTGCATGAAACAGTCCTAAGGGCTGAGGCAAACCAGGTTTCATATATCCTTAATGTGGGCTGGGATATAGAATCCAGCAAAAAGGCAGTTGAGCTGGCACAAAAATATCCTAACCAGTATGCAGCAGTTGGCATTCATCCCCACGATGCAGATACGTATAACCCTGAAGCTGAAAAAATTCTTGAACACCTTGCTGCTAACAAAAAAGTAGTAGCAATAGGTGAAACTGGTTTAGATTACTACCGAAACCTGTCACCAAGAGAGGTTCAACAAGAAGCTTTTAAGAAGCATATTTCTCTTGCAAAAAAACTTAATAAACCATTAATCATCCACGATAGGGATGCCCATCAACATATAATGGAGATATTGAAAAAGGAAAGGGCGTCTGAAGTAGGAGTAGTGCTGCACTGTTTTTCTGGAAGCCCGCAAATGGCTTTAGAATGTGTAAGAATGGGATGGCATATATCCCTGGCAGGACCAGTGACCTATCCCAATGCAGTCAAACCTGTCCAGGTGGCTCAAGTTGTACCAATAGAAAAGTTATTTATAGAAACTGACTGTCCATATCTGAGTCCTCAAGCTGTACGGGGCAAAAGAAATGAGCCGGCCCATGTTAAATATGTAGCTGAAAAGATAGCCCAGATAAGGAAAAAGTCTATAGAAGAAATAGCTTATCATACAACTGAAAATGCCAAAAGGTTTTTTAGAGTCTAATTTTATACATTTTACAATATTTTACATAAGACTTATATATTCAAAACGCCAGAAACGCTCTGGCGTTTTCGCCATTGTTAGGATGTTATATCCATTACCCTAAAAACCCAGCCTGACTAAAAATGGAAAACCATGGCAATAATAGGGAAGCAATTTGATTTAACCCTATTTAAGCCAAATCAAGGAGGTAGGGGTTTTTAAGAGGTGAAAGCAATGAAATACATCAAAGAAAGAATTAATGAAAAAACCATTACGTATATAGTATTTATGAGCCTGGTACTAATAATTGCTCTAGGGGCAGCCTTTGCGCCAAAGGAAATAACTATATATCAAGGACAATCTGTAGAAAAAGTATATACTACCTCGCAAAATGTTGGAGAGGCTTTAATTGAACTAGGACTAGAACAAACAGAGGAGCTATTTGTTGTGCCAGGCATGGATGCAAAAATTGTTGCAGGAATGGAAATTCACATTTTTAATACAGAAAACATACGTGTATATGTCGACGGAATGGATGAAAATATTTCCATGCCACTTATAGATATGAGGTATCTTTTAAGCCGGCAGGGAATATTCTTAGAAGAAACAGACAAAATTGATGGCAACATTTTTGTGGAAGAAGAGAAATATGTTAAGGTTATTCGTGTTACCACAGGAGTAATTGAGCGAGAGGTTGAAATAAACTTTAATACAGTGCTGCGACCAAACCATGAACTCTTTAGAGGGGAAAGAAGGATATTAACACCAGGTGTAAAGGGGTCCAAGCTTGAGGTTGTTCATGTAACCTATGAAGATAATATACCCGCGCAAAAACAGGTTTTAGCTGAGGAAATAATTCAGGAGCCAAGGGACCAAATAATGGAGTTTGGCACAAAGGAAAGAATACAGTCTGCTTCAAGAAATTCTGTTTTAACAGAAAATCAAAGGATTGTAAAAGAAATGATTGTAGAATCAACTGCCTATACACATACAGGAAATACCACATTTACAGGAATATGGCCCTATGAGGGAGTTGTGGCTGTTGATCCCAGGGTTATACCACTGGGGACGAAAATGTATGTAGAAGGTTATGGATATGCTACTGCCGCCGATACAGGGGGCCTAATAAAGGGCAATATAATAGATGTCTTCATGGATACCCATGAAAAAGCAGTTAACTGGGGCCGCCGTCAGGTAAAAATATACATTTTAGAATAATTTTAGGATTGCTTAAATGCAATTTAACGTGTAAAATATAGTCATCTTAAGGTGGTGAAGCTATGGGCGGTTTGAAGGGCAAAATTATTTTTAGCCTTGCATTAATAGCTTTAGTAGTAATACTAGGATTTACAATGGAATATAAAAGCGTAACTATTAAGGTTGATGGACAAGAAATACAGTCTATTACCAGTAAAAGGACAGTGGGAGAGGTTTTAGCATATAAGGGCATTGTATTACAGCCGGATGATTATATTTCTGAAAGCCTGCAGGCTCCCATTACTGCCGGAATGACCATTGAAATTATAAGGTCATTTCCAGTAATTATTGAAGTAGACTCTAAGACCATTATCCAGCATATAACAGCAAATACTGCAGCTAACATATTGATGCAGGCAGGCATTGAACTAGGGGAGCTTGACAAGGTCACACCCCAGCTGGACACAGAAATTGTTCAACCTCAGAGAATAAAGGTAACTCGGGTAGTTGAACAGACGGAGGTTTTAAAGGAAGTAATTCCAAAGGAAACAGAGTATAAAGAGGATTCTAATCTGGATAAGGGAGTTACTAAGGTTGTTAAAGAGGGTAAAGATGGAGAAAGGGTACTCATCTACCATGTAACCGTAATAGATGGGCAAGAGGATCAAAGGGTTTTGGTTGAAGAAAAGATTCTATCCCAACCTGTAAACAGGGTGGTTGCAAAGGGTGTGAGGGACAGGGTAACCATTGGTACTGTGTCTCGAAGCTATAGAACAGCAGTGACCATGGTTGCTACAGCATATACTCATACGGGAAACCCTACCTTTACAGGGGTAATGCCCAAAAGAGGAACTGTAGCAGTTGATCCTAACGTAATACCTTTAGGGCGTGAAGTATTCGTTGAAGGCTATGGACTTGCAGTAGCCCAGGATATTGGGAGCTCCATCAAGGGCAATAGGATTGATGTGTTCATGGATACACTGGAGGAGGCACGCAAGTGGGGACGAAAGACTGTTAAAGTTTATATACTAGACTAAGAGTGGACCAGAGCATTTGGCGTTTCTTAATGCCAAGTGCTCTTTTATTATTAATGCTTAATATCCATGTCCTGCAGATATCTTAACAGTTTATAATGCTATGTTTGTAGGAAGGCTTAAATTAGGTTATACTTATGATACTTGCAGTGAAATTTTTGTATATATTATTTACATGGAAAAGAGGATAAAATGGACCTGATAAGCCTGAGTAAGCTTAAACTATTAATGAATAAATATGATATTAAACCCAATAAAAAAATGGGGCAAAATTTCTTAATAGATAATAATATAATACAAAAAATCATCCGAGAGGCTGGTGTAGCGGGAGGATATGTCTTTGAAATTGGACCTGGAATGGGCTCGTTAACCATAGGTCTTGCCCAGGTTGCAAAAAAGGTAATAGCTGTTGAGTTAGATAAGAAGCTAATTCCAGTCCTTAAGGAAACAGTTGGGGCATATCCTAATGTGGAGATTATAAATGATGATGCCCTCAAGGTGGACTTTGATGGAATAATGAAACAGAGGGGGATAGAAGAACCTTATAATATTGTTGCTAATCTTCCATATTATATAACTACGCCTATTATCATGCACTTATTAGAAAGTGGCTTTAACATTGATAAGCTGGTTTTTATGATCCAAAAAGAAGTTGCTGCAAGGATGGTTGCCAAGCCTGGAACAAAGGATTATGGTGCTCTTACTTTAGGAGTACAATATTATACACAGGTCTTCCATGTTGCAAAAATTCCTCCTACAGTATTTGTTCCCAGGCCTGAGGTTGACTCTGCTGTTGTTAAGCTGATTAGGAGGCCTGAGCCCCTGGTGGTGGTAAAAAATGAAGAATTTTTATTTAAGGTTGTTAAGGCCGGCTTTGGAAAAAGAAGAAAAACCTTATTAAATAGTTTATTTAATTCGGAACTTAATCTAACTAAAGAGCTTATTACAGAGGCCTGCTTATTAAGTCAAATTGATCCCCAGAAGAGAATGGAGCAGCTATCCATGGAGGAGATAGCTAAGCTGGCTGATCATCTAGTTAAAGTTGATCTCAATTGAAGCAGGAAGCTTAAAAGAAGGTGATTAAGATCAAGTTTGTCAGCCCAAGTAAGGGAACCATGACTTTTAATGCGGTCCTTGAGGACATTATTGCTTTTATGGAATCAAGGCCAGATGAAAAATTCAACCTGATAATTGGCACCGATTCCCATACCAAAAACCAGGCTTGCTTTGTCACAGCAATTATTATTCATCAAATTGGCAAAGGTGCCAGGTATTACTATCATAAAAAAAGGCAAAGAAAGATAACAAGCCTCAGGCAAAAGCTTTTCTATGAAGCTGCAATAAGCCTTGAGGTAGCCAGCAAGGTGGCAGATTTCCTTGCAAAAAGTGGCCATGAAAAGCTTAATGTTGAAATACACCTTGATGTGGGAAACCAGGGAGATACACGTGCTTTAATCAAGGAGATTGTGGGTATGGTAGTGGGAAGTGGCTTTAATGCAAAAATAAAACCCGACTCATGTGGCGCTTCTAAAGTAGCAGATAAGCATACAAAATTTTAACAAGGGTGAGTTGATTTTCCCTTATTTGGCAATAATATATCTAAAACCTGGGTTCTAAAAAGGAGAGGGAGATAATATGTCAAAGAAGGGGATTAACGAAAGATACAACCGAAGAAAAATGTTTGACCTATTTATACAAGTTTCTGAAAAAATTTTACATGAAAAATACAAACAAAAGGACCGATAGCATCGGTCCTTTTAATATCCAAATACATGTTTCCCAATTTGATGGGTTATGGTTCTTGACCAGATCCATCTGCTTGTGGCTGTTATAGGGTTCCAGTAATATAAGGCACCCTTTGCCGGATCCCAGCCATTAATTGCATCATTTACCGCATTGTAAGCTGTTTGATTTGGCGGAAGCCAGAATTGCCCATCAGCAACTGCTGTAAAAGCCAGGGGCTGAAAAATTACACCTCTAACAGTATTGGGAAAATCCGGGTGCCTTAGTCTGTTTAAAACCACAGCAGCTACTGCAACCTGCCCTTCATAAGGCTCTCCCCTGGCTTCACTGTATACAGTACGAGCTAACAGGGTTAAATCCTCTCTCGAGAGACTATAAGCTGAAACACCACGTGAGGAGGTATTAACAGCACGTCTATCAGCTGTGCTGCCTGCAGGTATAACTAGAGTTTGTCCAGGAACTATGTCTGTGCTTTGTAAGCCATTGTAGCTCATTAATTGCTGCCATGTAATGTTGTTAGTTTTAGCAATTAAGTATAGTGTGTCCCCTGGTTTGACTGTGTAAGAATTGCTGCTAGGAATATTTAGTACCTGTCCTGGGTAAAGTTCCGTCCCTTTCAATCCATTTGCAGATTTGAGCTGCTCAACTGTTAGGCCAAATTTTTGGCCAATTAGAAATAGACTGTCGCCAGATTTAACTGTGTAATTACCAGCCAGGATAGCTGTATTGATACTGAGAACAAAAAATAGTCCCAGCACCAAGATCTTCATTGTTTTAAATGCAAAGTTTTTTGTCGTGAAGACCATCCCCTCCTTTGCGTAAAAGTATAACCAATTTTATTTGTGAAGGCATTAACAAATGTATGGTATCTGTAGCAACAATTACCACGCCGAGTTAAAGAAAAATTTGGTTATATATGACACGAAAGGTTATCCTGCAAGCATAAAATATTAAAAGCGTGACAAAATGGAGGGCTGTATGGTGAGCGAGATAAAGGTTAATGATTTGGTAAAGAGAAAGTCATATGGCGGTGATATTAAGTTTAGGGTTATAGATATATTACAAAACCAGGGCAAGGTACAATGCCTTTTAAAAGGAATGAATGTTAGGTTACTGGCAGATTGTACAATAGATGATTTAGAATTGCTGCAACCAGAGGAAATCTTGGAGGAAAGACATAGTAACATACTGCTCACAAGACAAATGTTAAAAAGAATAGATGAAGACAGAAATAAAAGGACAAATTTTCTGCACAACAATGGAGTTATGCAGTACTATTATGCAATTCCCGGAAAGGTTCTTCATCTTGATGGTGATGAGGATTACCTGCAGAAATGTATCAATGCATACAAAATGCTTGACGTGCCAGTAGTTGGGATGCATATACGAGAAAGAGACCTGCCTGAAAAGTCCATAGATTTAATTAAGGCATACTCCCCTGATATAGTTGTGCTTACAGGACATGATGCGTTGAAAAAGGATTCTGAAGACTATGAGGACATATCTAGCTATAAAACATCCAAACATTTTGTTGATGCTGTCAGGAACATCAGGTCACTTGAACCCAGCAGGGATTCCCTGGTAATAATTGCTGGTGCTTGTCAGTCCTACTATGAGGCCCTTATAGATGCGGGAGCAAACTTTGCAACTTCTCCCAAGAGAATATTAGTTCATGCTTTTGATCCAGTTTATATTGCAGAAAAAATTGCATTTACATCTATTTATCAAAAAGTAAACCTGGAGGAAGCTGTGGGCAATACTATTACTGGCAGGGATGGCATTGGAGGAGTAGATACATGGGGGCATTATAGGGTGGGATTTCCAAAATCCAACTATTAACGACAAAATAATTAATTGACAGATATTTAATTAATAAAGTATAATGTAGTTTATGCCTTGACACCTTCGAAGAAATGTAGTATTATAGTGTAGAATAGGAAAGAAGGTGGTATTTTGGTGGCAAAAAAAGTACTAGCTGAAATCAAACAGGATTTAGACGGATATGTTGGCAAGAGAATACGCCTAAAGGCTAATCGAGGCAGAAGGAAAGTAATAGAAAGAGTTGGTATTTTAGAGCAGACGTACCCCAATATTTTTGTCATTAAATTAGATGAAAAGAAAAATTTAGGCAGACGAGTTTCCTTTAGTTATAGCGATGTTTTAACAGAAACTGTAGAACTATCGCTGTGCAAAGAAGATGGAGATAAAAAGATTGTTTGCGGTGAAAGATAATAGATAATATTTACATGCCGGGTTTTTTAGGACCCGGTTTTTTTATTTAAGAATGTATAAGTTGAGGAGACCAGATTACTGGTTTTCTTTTTTTGCATTTTGTGTAATTATCGGTATTATCTAATATATTCAAAAAATTATACAAAACTAATAAATGGATTATGCCAAATATAAAAAGATATTACCAAGGTAATTGTCAGATAATATAGAAAAGTATTGTAAAAGTACATTTGAAAAACAAAGTGTATTGCAGTAGCTTGAGTTCATGATATTATAACTCTTCACCAATGAATTCTAAAAGGGGGGTTGGAAAAGGCTATTTAAGTAAGAAGTTTGCAGTAGTCATGCTAATTTACTGCTTAATGGTATCAATGATGTTTTAAATATTAAAACAGAATCTTTTTTTAAAGCATAATCCTAAATATTAAAAAAAGGAGTGATTATTTGTGAAAAGCAATTATGTTAGAGCAAACTATCAAGTCAATCAAACGGTAAATTTCCGAGTCCTAAGTAACGACCAGTGCCAGGAAGTTTATTATGCAGCGCTAGAATGTTTAGAAAGGACTGGAGCTGACTTTTATAGTAACGAGGCGCTAGAGATTTACAAAAAGGCTGGGTGTTGGGTAGACGGCAATCGCGTACGTTTTCCTTCAAGGGTAGTAGAAAAAGCAGTTAGAAGTGCCCCAACGCGAATAACAATTTGTGACAGAAATGGGAACAGAAGCATGTTTCTAGAGGGTAGAAATACCTATTGGGGACCGGGGCCAACTAACACCTATACCTTAGACCCCTTTACCGGAGAAAGAAGAAGACCAAAAAAATCTGATGCTGTGAGGGCCGGTATAGTATGTGATGCATTGCCTAATATTGCATATGCCATGGATAATGGAACGGTAATGGATGTCACGCCAACCTTATCAGATGTTCACTCCTTTGATGCCCTTGTTCGCAATACGACAAAGCCAATTATTCACTGGGGTTTTGGAATTGACCAGTATAATGACATTATAGAAATGGCTGCAGCCGTAGCAGGTGGACTGGATGAACTGCAAAAAAGACCATTTATTATACTTTATTCAGAATCAAGTCCACCCTTAAGGCACTCGGCAGAAGCAATTGACAAGGCTATTTTTGCAGCCCAGAAGAACGTACCAGTTATCTATACACCATGCACATTTGCTGGTGGTGTAGCACCGGCTACCATGGCAGGATCCCTGGTTATTGCCATAGCCGACAGCTTAGTTGGCCTGGTGGCTAATCAAGCTGTAAGAGAAGGTTCCCCCTTTATCATGGGTGGATTAATTTCAACAATGGACATGGGAAGCTCAATCCTTGCTTATGGAGCTCCTGAGTTAAGCCTGCTTTCTGCAGCGTTAACTGACATTGCTGTTTACATTGGCCTGCCAATGTTTAGCACAGGAGGCTGCACAGACTCCAAATGTATAGATGCCCAGTGGGCTGCAGAATCTGCCTTTTCAAACCTTATAGCCGGGTTAAGTGGAGCAAATATTATTCATGATTGCAACTATATGGAATATGGAAACTGTGGATCTCTTGAACTATTGGTGGCCAATAATGAAACCATTGGTATGGTCAAAAGGATAATGAAGGGAATTAAGGTTGACGACTATACCCTTGCAGTGGATGTAGTAGACAAGGTAGGGCCAGGAGGCCATTTCCTTGGAGAACAGCACACCATAGATAACTTTAGAAAAGAAACCTGGTGGCCCTCATTAATCAGCCGCTTACGTTATGATGAGTGGAAAATGGAAGGCGCCCAATCATTTGGTGATAGGGTCAAGCAAAGAACACAAGACATTATTAATAACCATAGAGCCGAGCCACTGCCAAATGATGTCTGTGAAAAACTAGATGCAATCATTGAGAGAGCAGAAGCCAGAGAAGCTAAATTGAACAAGAAAGATAAAAAATAATTAATGAAAGGAGAGTTAGTAATGAGAGCAAGGAGTAATTATGTAGCAAATGCCAGTACAATGTTGAGTATATTATCACCAGGCCAGTGCGAAGAGGTGTTATTAGCTGCCCAGGAAATTCTTGAAAGGACTGGAGTTACCTTTCACGATGATGATGCATTAGAAGTAATGAAAAAGGCTGGCTGTTTTGTTAATGGGAATCGGGTTAAGATACCATCTTATATAGTGGATAGGGCTTTAAGAACAGTACCCCATAGAGTGACCTTATGCAACAGCCGTACTGGGAGCAGAGATGTGCTGCTAGAGGGAAACAATGCTTATTTTGGCACCGGCTCAGATACGCCTTATTATATTGACCCTTATACAGGAGAAAGAAAAAGATCCAGTACCCAATCAGTAAGCTGGGCCTGCAAGACAATTGATGCATTACCAAACCTGGATTTTGTCATGTCCCTTGGTATTGTTCAGGATGTGCCCCTTTTAATATCTGACAGACATCAATTTGAAGCCCAGGTTTTAAATACTTCCAAGCCAATTGTTACAACAGCACATGACATTTACGGATTTGCTGATATAATAGAGATGTGCGAAATAATTGCCGGTGGAGAAGAAGAACTCCGAAAGAACCCAATTATGACCTTATATGCTGAACCAATTTCACCCCTACAGCATGCATGGGAAGCAGCAACCAAACTAATGCTTGCTGCCAAGAAAGCCCTGCCAGTTGTATATACTCCCTGTGTAATGGCAGGTGGAACTGTTCCTGCAACCCTGGCTGGAGTATTGGCTACTGGTCTGGCTGAAAGCTTAAGCGGTTTAGTATTGCATCAAAACACTAAAGAAGGTTCCCCCTTTATTATGGGCGGAGTATTTACTATAATGGATATGAAGAGTACAATCTTCTCATACGGATCACCAGAATTTAATTTATTGATGTCAGCTTTGGCAGATATGGCTCATTACTTGAAATTACCCATGTTTGGAACATGTGGCTGCTCTGACAGCTGCATTCCTGATCAGCAGGCTGGAATTGAAGCTGCACTGAGCATTGCAATGACAGCAATGTCAGGTCCGAACTTGAACCACGATGTTGGGTATGTTGAATATGGTTCAACAGCCAGCCTTGAATACCTTGTAATCTGCAACGATATAATTGGTATGGCTAGAAGAGTTACTCGTGGTATTGAGGTTAATGATGAAACTTTAGCCCTTGACATTATTGACAAGGTAGGTCCAGGTGGTCACTTCCTGGCAGAAGACCATACATTCCGTCATTTTAAGAAGGAAAGCTGGTTCCCCTCCTTAATTAACCGTCAGCGTTATGAAATGTGGGAAGCTTCTGGGGCTAAAACATTAACACAGGTAGCCAATGAAAAGGTTAAAGATATAATTGAGAATTACGAGCCAGAGCCACTGCCAAAGGATGTTCAAAAGAAAATTAGGGCGGTAGTTGAAAGGGCAGAATCAAAGCTAAATGC
>NZ_JHVU01000034.1 GCF_000620305.1 Desulfitibacter alkalitolerans DSM 16504
AAAAATACTACTATATATGGTACTCCTACCTGTCTTGCCAGCAATATGTGCTCTCTTGTCTGTGGCATTGGTCCATCTGCTGCACTTACTACCAGGATGGCTCCGTCCATCTGGGCTGCTCCTGTTATCATGTTCTTTACATAGTCAGCGTGTCCTGGACAGTCAACGTGGGCATAGTGTCTGTTATCTGTTTCGTATTCCACGTGGGCTGTACTGATTGTTATGCCTCTTTCTCTTTCTTCTGGCGCATTGTCAATTTGATCATATGCTGTTGCTACTGCTCCACCTTTTTTTGATAGGCATACTGTTATTGCTGCTGTTAATGTTGTCTTCCCATGGTCTACGTGACCTATTGTTCCTACGTTAACGTGGGGTTTGGTCCTCTCAAATTTTTTCTTGGCCATTTTTAAAATCCTCCTTAAATTACTATATTTTAATTATTATGCTACTCCGCCTTGTCTTTTAGCAATAATTTCATCTGCAATATTCTTGGGTACCTCTGAGTAATGGTCAAACTGCATCACATATGTTCCTCTGCCCTGTGTCTTTGATCTTAAATCTGTAGCATATCCAAACATCTCAGCTAAAGGCACATAACCTCTTACAACCTGACCTCCAGCTCTTGGCTCCATACCTTCAACCCTGCCCCTTCTGCCACTCATATCACCAATTACATCCCCAAGATATTCATCAGGTATAACAACTTCTACCTTCATAACTGGTTCTAACAAGCATGGATTAGCTTTAGGAACTGCATTTTTAAAGGCTAATGAACCTGCTATTTTGAAAGCCATTTCTGAGGAGTCAACATCATGGAATGAACCATCTACTAATGTAGCTTTTACATCAATGGTTGGATAGCCAGCAAGGACTCCGTTTTCCATGGATTCTCTTATACCGGCATCTACTGCAGGAATATATTCCTTAGGTATAATACCGCCCACAATTTTGTTCTCAAATACATAGCCTTGGGCCTCTTCCAGGGGTTCAAATTCAACCACAACATGGCCATACTGCCCTCTACCACCAGATTGACGTACATACTTTCCTTCAACTTTAACTGATTTGCGGATTGTTTCTTTATATGCTACCTGAGGCTTGCCTACATTTGCGTCAACCTTGAACTCTCTAAGAAGTCTATCACAGATAATTTCCAGGTGTAACTCTCCCATACCTGAAATAATAACCTGGCCAGTTTCGGCATCAGTATGCACCTTGAAGGTTGGATCCTCTTCAGCAAGCTTTTGTAAAACTATGCCCATTTTCTCCTGATCCTGCTTTGTTTTAGGTTCAATGGCTACGGAAATAACAGGTTCAGGAAACTGCATGGATTCTAAGATTATGGGCGCTTTTTCATCACATAAAGTATCCCCAGTTGATGTATCCTTTAGCCCAACTGCAGCTGCAATATCTCCTGTTGATACCTCAGGCACCTCTTCCCTATGATTGGCATGCATTTTCAAGAGTCTACCAATTCGTTCCTTTTTGTCCTTGGAAGCATTATAAACATAGGAGCCTGACTTAAGAACCCCTGAGTAAACTCTGAAAAAGGTAAGCTTACCCACATAAGGGTCTGTCATGATTTTGAAAGCTAGTGCTGCAAAGGGTTCTTTATCATCGGACTTACGAATCTCTTCCACATCTTTTTCAGGATTATAGCCTGTTATTGGGGGAACATCTAGAGGCGATGGCAGGTAGTCAACCACTCCATCAAGCAAAGCCTGAACCCCTTTATTTTTAAAAGAGGAGCCACAAAATGTCGGTATAATTTTAACTGCAATTGTTGCCTTGCGTATGCCCCTTTTAATCTCTTCTTCAGTAAGCTCTTCGCCTTCTAAATATTTCATCATCAGCTCATCATCACTTTCAGACACAGCCTCAATGAGTTTTTCCCTGTAACGTTCCACATCCTCCAGCATTTCTGCTGGGATTTCGCTTTCATCACTTTTTGTACCCAGGTCATCTACATATATAATTGCTTTTTTTCTAACTAAATCAACATACCCTTTGAAATATTCTTCTGAGCCAATAGGTAATTGTACAGGCACAGCATTTGCGCCTAGTCGTGTTCTAATCATGTCGACTCCATTTAAAAAGTCGGCACCTATTCTATCCATTTTATTAATATAGGCAATTCTTGGTACTCCATATTTATCAGCTTGTCGCCAAACTGTTTCAGACTGTGGCTCTACACCACCTACTGAACAGAACACAGCTACTGCACCATCTAAAACCCTCAGGGATCTTTCAACCTCTACTGTAAAGTCAACGTGGCCGGGTGTGTCTATAATATTAATATTATGTTCCTTCCAAAGGCACGTTGTAGCAGCAGAAGTAATTGTGATACCCCTTTCCTGCTCTTGAATCATCCAATCCATGGTTGCGGCACCATCATGAACTTCCCCAAGCTTGTGTACTTTACCTGTATAGAATAGAATACGTTCAGTAGTAGTGGTTTTACCAGCATCGATGTGGGCCATGATTCCTATATTTCTTGTTTTATCTAATGGGTATTGTTTCGCCATTTAATTCACCTCTCTTATTTCAGCTGTCAGATATCAGATGTCAGATGTCAGATGTCAGATGTGGGATATACTTAGAATTGTCCTTGCAAATTCTATCTATGGCTGACTTCCAACTTCAGACCTCCGACCTCCGTATATTTCTGAGGCGGCGGCTAGTACCGGCAACCGAAGTTTTTACCATCTGTAATGAGCAAAAGCCTTATTGGCTTCAGCCATCTTATGGGTGTCTTCCTTTTTCTTAATAGAACTACCTGTATTATTGGCAGCATCAATTAGCTCATTTGCCAACTTTTCCTGCATGGATTTTCCTCCCCTTTGACGGGTGTAGTTTGTAATCCAGCGGATGGCTAATGTCTGTCTTCTATCTGGACGAACTTCAACTGGAACCTGGTAGTTAGCACCACCTACACGTCTTGCCTTTACTTCTAAAACTGGCATTACATTCTTAATAGCTTCTTCAAATACTTCCATTGGTTCTCTGCCGGTTTTCTCCTTAATGGTATCCAATGCACCATAAACAATAGCTTCAGATGTACCTTTTTTGCCATCTGACATTATTTGGTTAATTAGTTTTGTCAGCCTGACACTCTTATATTTTGGATCAGGTAAAACTTTTCTTTTTGGTATATGACCTCTACGTGGCATCCATTACCCTCCTTTACTAATGGGATGTTGGAAGTGAGATATGAATTTTAGATAAAAGCCCACTTCTAGCAATAATTTTGATTTGCAATATTATTTCTTTGCTATCTTTGGTCGTTTAGAGCCGTACTTTGATCTGCCCTGCTTTCTGTTGTTTACTCCAGCGGTATCTAAAGAACCCCTTACTATGTGATATCTCACACCTGGAAGATCCTTCACCCTGCCCCCTCTAACCAAAACCACAGAGTGTTCCTGAAGGTTATGACCAATACCTGGTATATAAGCAGTTATTTCTATACCATTTGTCAGCCTCACCCTGGCAACTTTTCTCAATGCAGAATTAGGTTTTTTGGGAGTAGTAGTATACACCCTGGTACATACTCCCCTTTTCTGAGGAGAATTCTTCAAAGCAGGTGCTGTAGATTTTTTTTCCACCACTTCTCTACCTTTTCTAACTAACTGTTGAAACGTAGGCACTTACTACACCTCCTTCCTAGAAAACTTTTAAAGCTATTGTGCAATTGCCGCAGTGGCTGAGCCAACCTCTATTCCACACAAACGGCCTAGTTCTTCCATTGTAGCAACCAGAACAATCTCTATTCCCTTTTCCTCGCAAAGCTTAAGGATTGGTTCTGTGACCCGTTTTTCCGCATCACGGGCCACAAAAACCAACTGAGTTTCTCCCTTTTCTATAGCTTTCTTAGTCTGCTTGGTACCTATAAATATTTTTTTTGCTTGTTTTAGCCTTTCTTCTACAAGCATTGCTGCAGACCCCCTATAGTTTTAGCAAATTACACACTTATTTATAATATCACTGTCATATGGTCATGTCAACACTATTAAGTGCTTCATCTGCATTTTCAACATCTTCATAGCCTAGATTATCCTCCTTGTATCTAACCATGCCTGTTCCTGCCGGGATCAGTTTTCCAATGATGACGTTTTCCTTTAAGCCAAGGAGTGGGTCCACTTTGCCTTTAATGGCTGCTTCAGTCAGCACCCTGGTTGTTTCCTGGAAGGATGCTGCTGACAGGAAGGAGTCAGTGGCTAAAGATGCTTTTGTGATTCCCAGCAGCACTGTTTTAGCTGTTGCAGGAACTCCACCCTCATTTATTACCAGATTGTTTGCATCTTCAAATTCAAAACGATCTATCACACTACCAGGAAGCAGGTGGGTATCTCCAGCATCTTCAATTTTTACTTTCCGCAACATCTGTCTAATGATAATCTCAATGTGCTTATCATTAATATCAACACCCTGCAGCCTGTAAACCTTCTGTACTTCTCTTAATAGATAAGCATGAACTCCCTTTACCCCTTTTACTTTAAGCATATCATGGGGGTTTACTGACCCTTCGGTAAGTTCATCTCCAGGTTCAATGTAGTCCCCGTCCTGAACCCTTACCCTGGCCCCAAAGGGAACTGCATAGGTCTGCTTTTCTTCTCCCTGGGAGACGGTTATTTCTCTTCTTCCCTTTACCTCAGATATACTGGCTGTACCGGCATTCTCAGCAATTACCGCCTGCCCCTTGGGCTTACGTCCCTCGAATAATTCTTCAATTCTTGGTAGACCCTGGGTGATATCGTCACCAGCTACACCCCCTGTGTGGAAGGTACGCATTGTAAGCTGGGTACCGGGCTCACCAATTGATTGGGCAGCTATAATACCTACAGCCTCGCCAATTTCTACTGCTTTTCCTGTTGCCAGATTACGACCATAACACGTTGCGCACACACCATTACGTGTCTTACATGCAAGAACTGAACGGATTTTAACTGCCTTTATGCCAGCATTTATAATCTGATTAGTTTGCTCATTGGAAATCTCTTTTTCAGCCCCTACAATCAATTCTCCTGTTTGAGGATTGTGAATATCCTCAATGGCAAATCTACCTGTTAATCTTTCAGATAAAGGCTCAATTACCTGGCCGCCTTCATTGATTTCAGTAACCTCAAATCCCATATCAGTACCACAATCCATTTCCCTTACTATAACATCCTGAGAAACATCTACAAGTCTTCTTGTCAGGTAACCTGAGTCGGCTGTTCTTAAAGCTGTATCTGCAAGACCCTTCCTGGCACCATGGGTAGAGTTAAAGTATTCTAAAACAGTCAATCCTTCTCTAAAATTAGCTTTAATCGGTATGGGTATAATTCGTCCAGACGGGTCAGCCATTAGACCCCTCATACCTGCCAACTGTCTTATCTGCTGAATGTTACCCCTGGCACCTGAATTAGCCATCATGTAAACTGAATTAAACTTATCCAGGGTTTCCATTAGTCCCTTGGTTACATTATCTGTAGCTTCGTTCCATAGTCCAATAACCTTTTGGTACCTTTCTTCTTCTGTTATTAAACCTCTACGGTATTGAAGCTCTACATTTTCAACCTTCTTGTCGGTTTCTTCCAGGATTGTTGTTTTATCACTAGGAATATCTAAATCCTTAACACCTACAGTTATTCCCGCTCTAGTTGAATAGTTGAAGCCTATTTTTTTCAATCCATCAAGCATCTTTGCTGTACGTGATATGCCTAGCTTCTCATAGCATTCAGCAACAATTTGTCCTAGTTGCTTTTTACCAACAACCATATTCTTGTAACCGAGCTCTTCTGGAATGGGGACACCAAAGTTAAATATCATCCTGCCAATGGTAGTTTCTAATAGCTTGCCATTGATTTTTGTCTTAATCTTGGCATGAAGTTCCACAACTCCCTGGTCATAAGCAAGGCTGGCTTCTTCAAAACTGGCAAATATCTTGCCTTCACCCTTTGCCCCTTCTTTTTCTTGGGTTAAATAATACATTCCCAGAACCATGTCCTGAGTAGGGGTCACTACAGGTCTTCCATCCTTGGGATTTAATATGTTATGACTTGAAAGCATCAATATCCTGGCTTCAGTTTGTGCTTCAGCAGAAAGGGGTACGTGAACAGCCATCTGGTCACCATCGAAGTCAGCATTGTACGCCGTACATACCAGAGGATGTATCTGCAAGGCCCTTCCTTCAACCAATACAGGCTGGAATGCCTGAATTCCCAAACGGTGCAGGGTTGGAGCCCTGTTAAGTAAGACTGGATGCTCAGTAATTACCTCTTCTAATACATCCCAGACCTCCGGCCTTAGCCTTTCCACCATTCTTTTAGCACTTTTAATATTGTGTACAAATCCCTTGTCTACCAGCTTTTTCATCACAAAGGGCTTAAATAATTCAAGGGCCATTTCCTTGGGCAGTCCACACTCATGCATTTTAAGTTCAGGTCCAACTACAATTACTGAACGCCCTGAGTAGTCTACCCTTTTTCCAAGAAGGTTCTGACGGAAACGCCCCTGTTTACCCTTCAACATGTCTGATAGGGATTTTAGTGGACGGTTTCCCGGCCCTGTTACTGGCCTTCCCCTTCTACCATTGTCTATAAGTGCATCTACTGCTTCCTGAAGCATCCTTTTTTCATTCCTAACTATTATGTCAGGGGCTCCAAGATCTAGAAGTCTTTTTAAACGGTTATTTCTATTGATAACTCTTCTATAAAGGTCATTTAAATCAGATGTGGCAAATCTACCTCCATCAAGCTGAACCATTGGACGTAGTTCGGGAGGAATTACCGGCAAAACATCCATAATCATCCAGTCCGGTCTGTTACCTGAATGTTTAAAAGCCTCAACCACCTCAAGCCGTCTAATAGCTCTAATCTTTCTTTGTCCACTTGTTTCCTTTAATTCCTTTCTCAGCTCTCCTGCTAGCTGATCAAGGTCCATTTCTTCAAGGAGTTTCTTAATTGCTTCTGCTCCCATGCCGGCTTGAAACTTTGCCCCGTATTTATCTCTATATTCTCTATACTCAGTTTCAGTTAAAAGCTGCTTTTTCATTAGAGGCGTATCACCAGGATTGGTAACAATATATGAAACGAAATATAGTACCTTTTCCAGGGATCTGGGTGACATATCTAATAGAAGGCCCATCCTGCTTGGTATACCTTTAAAATACCAGATGTGAGACACAGGCGCTGCCAACTCAATATGACCAAGCCTTTCTCTACGTACTTTAGAACGTGTTACTTCAACTCCACAACGATCACAGACAATCCCCTTGTAACGAACCCTTTTGTATTTACCACAGTGACACTCCCAGTCTCTAGTAGGTCCGAATATCTTCTCACAAAACAGTCCTTCTCTTTCTGGTTTAAGAGTTCGGTAATTAATTGTTTCTGGTTTTTTTACCTCTCCACTTGACCATGCTCGAATCTGTTCAGGGGATGCTAATCCAATTCTCATTCTCTCGAAATTGTTAACATCTATCAAGGGCCTCTCTCCCTTCTTTTTATTGGATAACTGGAGGATTAATAATCCATATCATCGTCATCATCCACATCATCAATATCAAAGTCATCAATATCTGTCAGGTCAAAGTCCTCATCTTCCATATCCTCATCCGCTTCTACTGCAGTATCTTCCTTATCTGGATCTTCTATTTGAATATCAATACCGAGCTCCTTGGCAGTTTCACTAATATCATCATCATCTTCTTTTATTTCAATTTCTTGATCAGCTTCTGATAATACTTTAACATCCAGGCCTAAGCTTTGAAGCTCCTTTATTAATACCTTGAAGGATTCTGGGACCCCTGGTTCAGGCACGTTTTCACCCTTTACAATGGCCTCATATGTCTTAACCCTTCCGACCACATCGTCTGATTTAACGGTTAGAATCTCTTGAAGGGTATAACCAGCACCATAGGCCTCTAATGCCCAAACCTCCATTTCACCAAATCTTTGACCACCAAATTGAGCTTTACCACCAAGTGGCTGTTGGGTCACTAGTGAATAAGGACCTGTTGAACGAGCATGGATTTTATCATCAACAAGGTGTGCAAGCTTCAACATGTACATGTAACCTACAGTTACCTCTCGATCAAAGGGCTTCCCTGTTCTTCCATCATATAGTATTGTTTGGCCGTTTTTGGGCAGACCAGCTTTTTCTAAAAGCTCCTCAATGTCCTTTTCAGAAGCCCCATCAAATACCGGAGTAGCTATATGCAGACCTAATGCTGATGCAGCCCAACCAATGTGGGTTTCCAAAACCTGACCAATATTCATCCTGGATGGTACCCCCAGGGGATTTAATACAATCTGTATGGGAGTTCCGTCTGGCAAGAAGGGCATATCCTCTTCAGGCAGGATTTTAGAAATAACACCTTTATTACCATGCCGCCCTGCCATTTTATCCCCTTCTGATATCTTTCGCTTCTGGGCGACATATACCCTTACAAGCTGATTAACGCCCGGAGCTAATTCATCACCATTTTCTCTGGAAAAAACCTTTACATCCACTATTTTGCCAGCCTCACCATGAGGCACTCTTAAGGATGTATCTCTAACCTCTCTGGCCTTTTCTCCAAATATAGCTCTTAATAGCCTTTCTTCAGCAGTAAGCTCAGTTTCACCCTTGGGTGTAACCTTGCCAACCAGGATATCACCAGGTCTAACCTCGGCCCCTACTCGGATAATACCCCTTTCATCCAGGTCTTTTAATACATCATCACCAATGTTTGGAATGTCTCTGGTAATCTCCTCTGGACCTAGCTTTGTATCTCTAGCATCACATTCATATTCTTCTATATGAATAGAAGTGAAAACATCTTCTTTTACGAGCTTTTCACTTATTAGAATAGCGTCCTCATAGTTATACCCTTCCCAGGTCATAAAGGCTACTAATATGTTCTTGCCAAGGGCTAGCTCTCCCATGTCTGTAGATGGGCCATCAGCAATGACTTCACCCTTTTCTACTCTTTGTCCAGGTTTTACTATGGGTTTTTGATTAATACATGTCCCCTGGTTGGATCTATCAAATTTTTTAAGTTTATACTGTTCCACAGTACCATTATCTGTTAAAACAGTTATATTATTTCCTATAACCCTTTGGACTACACCAGAGTTTTTGGCCAGTACCACTACACCAGAATCCCGTGCACTTTTCCATTCCATTCCTGTTCCAACTATAGGAGCACTAGTTTTTAACAATGGTACAGCCTGACGCTGCATGTTTGCTCCCATTAAAGCTCTGTTGGCATCATCATGCTCAAGGAAGGGGATTAAAGCTGTAGCTATACTCCATACCTGCTTGGGTGTAACATCCATATAGTCAACTTTTTCCGTATCAATTATAACAATCTCATGTCCCCATCTAGCGTTTACTTTCTTAGTTAGTATTTTACCTGTTTCGGGGTCAACTGGGGTATTAGCCTGGCCAATAACATACTGGTCCTCTTCATCAGCACTTAAGTAATGAATCTCATCAGTTACGGTTCCAGTTTCCTTATCTACTTTTCGATAAGGGGCTTCCATGAAACCAAACTCGTTAATTCTTGCATAAGTACTTAATGAACCAATTAGACCGATGTTTGGACCTTCTGGGGTTTCAATTGGACACACCCTTCCATAGTGAGAATGGTGGACGTCTCGAACCTCAAAGCCTGCCCTTTCTCTACTTAAACCACCAGGCCCAAGGGCACTTAGCCTTCTCTTATGGGTCAATTCTGCCAGTGGATTTGTCTGGTCCATAAACTGGGACAGCTGGCTGCTGCCAAAAAATTCCTTAATAGCTGCTACTGCAGGGCGTATGTTTATCAATGCCTGGGGGGTAATTACCTCTACATCCTGAATGGTCATACGTTCCCTGATTACCCGTTCCATTCTAGATAAACCAATTCTAAATTGATTTTGTAATAATTCACCTACAGATCTAAGTCTTCTATTTCCTAAATGGTCTATATCATCAGGTGATATTTCTCCACTTAATACTTTTAGCAGATGCTTGATAGATGCTGTAATATCCTTGACAGTTAAATGCCTGATATATTCTTTTTCACCTGATTCATTTTCTGCAAATAACACACCATGCTTAAGCTTTTTATTGATTTTGTATCTACCCACATTTCCAAGGTCGTATCTTTTTGGGTCAAAAAATAAAGTTTCTAATAAGGTCCTTGCGCTATCTACTGTGGGTGGTTCACCTGGTCTTAGTCGTTTATAAATCTCAACTAATGCTTCTTCCTCCGATTCTGTGTTGTCCTTTTCAAGGGTTAATTGAATACGTGAATCATTTTCATATTCGGCTAAGATCTTGCTGTTGGTGTTATAGCCCAGAGCTCTAAGCAATACTGTAACTGGTATTTTCCTGGTTCTATCGATACGAACGTATATATTCTCATTTAAATCTGATTCAAATTCTAACCAGGCACCCCTATTTGGGATAATGGTACCACCACATATTTTAATCCCACTCGGGTCAATTTGTTCACTAAAGTATACACCAGGGGATCTTACTAACTGGCTAACAATAACTCTTTCTGCACCGTTTATAATGAAGGTTCCTTGTTCAGTCATTAATGGGAAATCACCCATAAAGACTTCTTGTTCTTTTACTTCGCCTGTTTCTTTGTTAATTAACCTGACTTTGACTCTTAATGGAGCCGCATAGGTCATGTCTCTTTCCTTGCATGAATCTACATCATATTTTGGTTCACCCAAAGAATAATCGATAAATTCTAAAATCAGGTTGCCAGTAAAATCCTGAATAGGAGATATATCTTGAAACATCTCCCTTAAACCCTCTTGAATAAACCAGTTGTAAGAATTCTTTTGAATTTCAATTAGATCTGGCATTTCCATAACTTCATCGATTTTAGAGTAAGTCCATCTTTCCCTTTTCCCTACCTTGACGGGATAAGCCATTAAATCTTCACCCCCATGGTTTTTTCAACAACATTTTAAAAACAAAATCATTAACAACTATTCCAATTCAAGTCATTCCAGGTGCAAGAGCACGGCCACCTGCAGCCCTTGAGTTATATAAAAATAACCAAACTTAATTTTAAAAATGACAAGCAATAAAAGCAAGGTTCATATTGGACCTCGCTTATTTAACACATTTCTGCCTTATCTATGTATTTTAACCTACATATACCTCCCATTATACAGGTTTAACCAAAAAATATATGTATAAATATCTTTTAACCTAATCTTCCCAGTTCCTAACAGTTCATCTGCGCATTTTTTAATGTTATCAGAATACGAGAATATTGTCAAGCAAAAAGACACCCATTCCATTGGGTGTCTTTTTAATATATCAGTGTATATAACTGTATATAACTACTTAACTTCTACTGAAGCTCCAACTTCTTCTAATTTACCTTTAATCGACTCAGCTTCTTCTTTACCAATTCCTTCTTTAACTGGGTTTGGAGCGCCGTCAACTAGATCCTTTGCTTCTTTTAATCCCAAGCCAGTAATTTCACGAACAACCTTGATAACGTTAATCTTCTTTTCGCCAGCTGCCTTTAAGATTACATCAAACTCAGTTTTTTCTTCTTCTACAGCCTCAGCAGCACCTGCTGCAGGCATTGCTGCCATTGCAACTGGAGCAGCTGCACTTACACCAAATTCTTCCTCAAAAGCTTTTACTAATTCAGCTAACTCTAAAACGGTCATACCTTTAACCGCTTCCAAAATTTCTTGTGTTTTACTCATTTTTAAAATCCTCCTTAGAATATGTTTTCATTATTTTATTCTTTAACTTAACGATTAAGCTTGTGCTTCTTTTTCCTTTCTAACTGCTTCAAGAACATTTACCATATTACGCAACGGCCCTGCTAGAACATTTGCCATTCCCACAAGTGGCCATTGCATACCTCTTAAAACCTGAGCCAATAATTCCTCTTTTGAAGGCAGATCCGCTAGAGCCTTGATTTGCTCCAGTGATACCACTTTCCCCTCAACTACTCCGCCCTTAATTTCAAGGGCTTTATTATCCTTGGCAAATTTAGCTAATACCTTTGCCGGGGCAACTGGATCCTCTGTACTAAAGGCTATGGCAGTAGGTCCCTCTAAATATTGATTAAGGTCTTCAAGGCCTACATTTTGGGCAGCAATTTTTGTAAGGGTATTTTTAAGAACTTTATATTCAACATTGACTTCTCTAAGCTCATTTCTCAGCTTGGTTGCCTGAGCAACATTTAGGCCTCTGTAGTCTGTAATTACAGCTGTCACAGAGCTCTGCAGTCTCTCAGTAATCTCTTGAACACTTTGTTCCTTTGCCATTCGCTGCTTGTTCATCCTTTGTTTACACCTCCTCTTAAACAGGATATATGATGCAGGAAGCAGGATAACTCGATTTTCTTGCTTCTTGCTTCTTGCCTCTTGCTTCTTGAATATAAACAACCCCTGCAGACTGCAGGGGTTGACTAAATACACAGTAAAATTAAATCATGCTTATCAACTTACCTCGGCAGGAAATTAAGCCGTATGGCACCTACTGTCTACAGTAATATTGCTTATATTTATTTTTAACAAAAGGTATAGTATCATAACTCTTGTTAGCTGTCAAATATTATTTATTAACTGCCTTTTGAGGGCTAATGGGTATACCAGGGCCCATAGTTGCCGCAACATAAATTTGTCTAATATACTGCCCCTTAGAAGCAGCCGGTTTTGCCTTGATCAATGCACCCAATAAAGCATCAAAGTTTTCATAAAGTTTTTCAGCCTCAAAGGATATTTTGCCCAGGGGTGCATGGATGGTTCCAGCTTTATCAACCCTATACTCAATTCTACCAGCTTTACTTTCTTGTACTGCCCTGCCAACATCAAAAGTAACTGTACCCGCTTTAGGGTTAGGCATTAAGCCTCTAGGACCAAGAACTCTACCAAGCTTACCAACTACACCCATCATATCTGGAGTTGCAATGGCTACATCAAAATCTAACCAACCGCCTTGAATTTTTTCAATCAGGTCCTCAGCTCCAACGTAATCTGCACCGGCTTTTTCTGCTTCAACAACCTTTTCACCTTTGGCAAAAACTAGAACCTTCACAGTTTTACCTGTACCATGGGGAAGGACAACGGTACCACGGACCTGCTGGTCAGCATGCCGTGGATCAACTCCCAGTTTAATTGCTACTTCAACAGTTTCATCAAATTTTGCAGTGCCTGTCTGCTTAACCAACTCGAATGCTTCCTTTGGTTCGTAAAATTTTCCTTTTTCAATTAGCTTTTCAGCATCCTGATATTTCTTGCCATGCTTTGGCATCTACATAACCTCCTTGTGGTGTTATCGGATTAATCCTCCCACTAAATTTAAATCCAGAATTCAGAAGACAGAATTCAGAATATAGTATGAAGTCTCAAATACCTAATTGCTTCTGGCTACTGACTTCTGTATTCTAGCTTCTCTAAAAACTATACTATTTCAATCCCCATACTTCTAGCAGTACCTTCAACCATTCTCATGGCTGCTTCCACACTTGCTGCATTTAAGTCCTTCATCTTAAGCTCTGCAATTTCTCTCACCTTGTCCTTGGGAACCTTAGCTACCTTATTACGGTTTGGTTCTCCGGAACCTTTATCTATGCCTGCGGCTTTTTTGAGAAGTACAGCAGCAGGGGGAGTCTTTAAAATAAATGTGAAGGACCTATCCTCAAAAACTGTAAGTTCTATAGGTATAATTAAACCCATTTGGCTGGCGGTTTTTTCATTAAACTCTTTACAAAAAGCCATTATATTAACACCATGCTGACCTAGGGCAGGACCAACGGGTGGTGCTGGATTAGCTTTACCTGCGGGGATTTGCAACTTCACAAGACCTATTACCTTCTTTGCCATTATGCTACACCTCCTTTATTGAAATAAAATATTCGTTGTTTACTCATATTACATATCACTACTTACATTTTCACCACCTGATCAAAATCTAACTCAACAGGTGTTTCTCTGCCAAACATTGAAACATTAACTTTAAGTTTACCCTTTTGGGGATAAATCTCTTCTATGGTTCCTATGAAGTTTTCAAAGGGACCACTAGTAACCCTAACATTTTCATGAACCTTGAATTCAACCCTGGGTTTTCTTTCTTCAACACCCATATATTTGAATATTTTCCTTATTTCATCCTCCTGCAGGGGAATTGGTTTTGTTCCAGATCCAACAAACCCAGTAACACCAGGAGTATTTCTTACAACATACCAAGAATCCTCTGTTATTTGCATTTCAACAAGGACATATCCAGGATATATTTTTTTAGGGGAGACTTTCTTCTTGCCGTCCTTAATTTGAATCTCTTCTTCTACAGGTACTAAAACACGGTAGATTTTATCTCCCATATTCATCGAATCTACTCTTTTTTCAAGGTTAGCTTTCACCTTATTTTCGTAACCAGAGTAAGTATGTACAACATACCAACCCTTCTCTGGTTTGCTTTCCATTGCCATTGGGAAACAATCCCCCTTTTTTAAACAACAACAAATAACCCATCTCAGGATGAGTTATCCTAATATAAAACTTAACAGAAAAGAAAAAACTGAATCTACAACCCAAATTAAGACCGCTACCATTGCGACAGCTGCTAATACAACAGATGTATAAGTAACAATCTCCTTTTTGGTAGGCCAATGAACTTTTTTAAGTTCCGACCAGACGCCTTTGAAAAACTTAACTATTCTTTCAGTGAATTTGACATTTTTCTGGGTCTTTGGAGCAGTCTTCACCTTAATAGCCTCACTTTCTCATACCATGTATAAAGGTATATCTTGTTACTTAGTTTCTTTATGAGCCGTATGTGTTTTGCAGAATGAGCAGTACTTTTTAAATTCTAATCTATCTGGATCATTTTTTTTATTCTTCTTTGTTATATAATTGCGTCGTTTACATTCTGTACACGCTAAAGTAACATCCACTCTCATTCAAGACACCCCCTAAATCTATAGCTATATATACGTATACTGCACGTACAAAGTCAGTACCTTTCCTAATTTATCACAAATAGAAAAAGGTGTCAACAACAAGTATTTTGTTAACTCATAAGTTAATTCATAAGATTAATTCAGCAGACAGGAAGCTTTATTCTGTCTGCTGAAACTATTATTACACTAATTTTGGGTTATTACTCTGCAATTATTTCAGAAACAACGCCTGCACCAACAGTTCTTCCACCTTCTCTAATTGCAAATCTCAGTCCTGGTTCAATGGCTATTGGTGTAATCAAGG
>NZ_JHVU01000035.1 GCF_000620305.1 Desulfitibacter alkalitolerans DSM 16504
GCATTTAGCTTTGATTCTGCCCTTTCAACTACCGCCCTAATTTTCTTTTGAACATCCTTTGGCAGTGGCTCTGGCTCGTAATTCTCAATTATATCTTTAACCTTTTCATTGGCTACCTGTGTTAATGTTTTAGCCCCAGAAGCTTCCCACATTTCATAACGCTGACGGTTAATTAAGGAGGGGAACCAGCTTTCCTTCTTAAAATGACGGAATGTATGGTCTTCTGCCAGGAAGTGACCACCTGGACCTACCTTGTCAATAATGTCAAGGGCTAAAGTTTCATCATTAACCTCAATACCACGAGTAACTCTTCTAGCCATACCAATTATATCGTTGCAGATTACAAGGTATTCAAGGCTGGCTGTTGAACCATATTCAACATACCCAACATCGTGGTTCAAGTTCGGACCTGACATTGCTGTCATTGCAATGCTCAGTGCAGCTTCAATTCCAGCCTGCTGATCAGGAATGCAGCTGTCAGAGCAGCCACATGTTCCAAACATGGGTAATTTCAAGTAATGAGCCATATCTGCCAAAGCTGACATCAATAAATTAAATTCTGGTGATCCGTATGAGAAGATTGTACTCTTCATATCCATTATAGTAAATACTCCGCCCATAATAAAGGGGGAACCTTCTTTAGTGTTTTGATGCAATACTAAACCGCTTAAGCTTTCAGCCAGACCAGTAGCCAATACTCCAGCCAGGGTTGCAGGAACAGTTCCACCTGCCATTACACAGGGAGTATATACAACTGGCAGGGCTTTCTTGGCAGCAAGCATTAGTTTGGTTGCTGCTTCCCATGCATGCTGTAGGGGTGAAATTGGTTCAGCATATAAGGTCATAATTGGGTTCTTTCGGAGTTCTTCTTCTCCACCGGCAATTATTTCGCACATCTCTATTATATCAGCAAATCCGTAAATGTCATGTGCTGTTGTAACAATTGGCTTGGAAGTATTTAAAACCTGAGCTTCAAATTGATGCCTGTCAGATATTAAAAGGGGCACATCCTGAACAATACCAAGGGACATGACAAAATCCAGGTTTGGTAATGCATCAATTGTCTTGCAGGCCCAGCTTACTGATTGGGTACTGGATCTTTTTCTTTCTCCTGTATAAGGGTCAATATAATAAGGCGTATCTGAGCCGGTGCCAAAATAAGCATTGTTTCCCTCTAGCAGCACATCTCTGCTCCCAGTACGGCTGTTGCATAAGGTCACTCTATGGGGTACTGTTCTTAAAGCCCTATCCACTATATAAGATGGTATCTTAACCCGATTCCCATTAACAAAACAGCCAGCCTTTTTCATTACTTCTAATGCATCATCATCGTGAAAGGTAACTCCAGTCCTTTCAAGAATTTCCTGGGCAGCTAATAACACCTCTTCGCACTGGCCTGGTGATAATATACTCAACATTGTACTGGCATTTGCTACATAATTACTCCTTGCTCTCATTACTAACTCTCCTTTCATTAATTATTTTTTATCTTTCTTGTTCAATTTAGCTTCTCTGGCTTCTGCTCTCTCAATGATTGCATCTAGTTTTTCACAGACATCATTTGGCAGTGGCTCGGCTCTATGGTTATTAATAATGTCTTGTGTTCTTTGCTTGACCCTATCACCAAATGATTGGCCGCCTTCCATTTTCCACTCATCATAACGTAAGCGGCTGATTAATGAGGGCCACCAGGTTTCTTTTCTAAAGTTATCTATGGTGTGCTGTTCTCCAAGGAAATGGCCTCCTGGCCCTACCTTGTCTACTACATCCACTGCAAGGGTATAGTCGTCAACCTTAATTCCCTTCATTATCCTTTTGACCATACCAATGGTTTCATTATTGGCCACCAATAGTTCAAGAGATCCACAGTTTCCATATTCCATATAGTTGCAATCATGAATAATATTTGCTCCACTTAACCCGGCTATAAGGTTTGAAAAGGCAGATTCTGCAGCCCACTGGGCATCTACACATTTGGAGTCAGTACAGCCTCCTGTGCTAAACATTGGCAGGCCAATGTAAACAGCAATGTCAGTTAACGCTGCAGAAAGCAGGCTTAACTCAGGAGCTCCATAAGCAAGGATTGAGCTTCCCATGTCCATTGTTGAAATTAATCCACCCATGATAAAGGGGGAACCTTCTCTTACAGCTTGATTAGCCACCAGGCCAACTAAACTGTCAGCTATGGCAATAACCAGGGATCCTGCCATGGTAGCCGGTGCTACACCACCAGCAAATGTGCATGGTGTATAGATAACTGGTACGTTCTTCTGGGCTGCAAAAATAGCCTTGTCAATTGCTTCTGCCGAGTGCCTTAAGGGTGGACTTGATTCTGAATAAAGTATAATAAATGGTCTTTTTTGCAGTTCATCCAGGCCACCTGCTACGGCTGCAGCCATTTCTATAATGTCATTATACTGGTCAATTCCAAAACCCCAGTGAATAATTGGCTTTGTCGTATTGCGAACAAGGGCATCAAAGGAGTGAACATCTGATAAGGTTGGCGTGACATCCATTACCGTTCCATTATCCATGGCATATGCAATATTAGGCAATGCATCACATACTATACCGGCCCTCACAGCATCAGATTTTTTTGGTCTTCTTCTTTCTCCGGTAAAGGGGTCTAAGGTATAGGTGTTAGTTGGCCCCGGTCCCCAATAGGTATTTCTACCCTCTAGAAACATGCTTCTGTTCCCATTTCTGTCACAAATTGTTATTCGCGTTGGGGCACTTCTAACTGCTTTTTCTACTACCCTTGAAGGAAAACGTACGCGATTGCCGTCTACCCAACACCCAGCCTTTTTATAAATCTCTAGCGCCTCGTTACTATAAAAGTCAGCTCCAGTCCTTTCTAAACATTCTAGCGCTGCATAATAAACTTCCTGGCACTGATCGTTACTTAGGACTCGGAAATTTACTGTTTGATTGACTTGATAGTTTGCTCTAACATAATTGCTTTTCACAAATAATCACTCCTTTTTTTAATATTTTTATATCTTTGTATTTATTAGATACCCTCTGTATTTTTTTTTTAAATGTTAAATAATTTTAAAGCTTAATTTTAAGTTCAATACCCCAGTGATAGCCTAGAAAGAATAAATGTGCAGGTTTCTATTTATAAATAAAATCAAAGGTTAAGGGTAAGTCATTATTAAGCCCTTTAGAAAACAATATCTGATGTATATTTAATCCCGACGCTCTAAAAGAAGCAGCATAACCCTGTAGATACAGACTCCACATTCTGACAAACCTTCTATTAAATTTATCTTCGATCTTATTAACATTATTCTCAAAATTATCGTACCATCGGTCAAGGGTCATTGCATAATGCATTCGTAAACTTTCGACATGGAGCAAATGAAAATCGTACTCCGGTAATAACCAAATAGTTTCCCGCAAGGATGGTATATAGCCACCAGGGAATATATACTTTTTTATCCAATGATTAACATCAGACCCTTTTGTGCCTGTAATGGTATGAAGTAACGACAGGCCCCCTGGTACAAGTAGGTCACTTACTTTCTTCATATATTTTGAAAGATTATCCTTGCCGCAGTGTTCAAACATCCCGACACTAACGATTTTATCAAATTGCTCTGTTTTTTCATCTATATCCATGTAGTTCAAAAGCTCCACATCAACCTTTTCAGATAGCCTCAAACTTTTAATGCGCTTTTTTGTTGCAACAAACTGCTCTTCACTAAGAGTTACTCCTAGGGCTTTTACATCATATTGCTGGACAGCCCTTATTATAAGCCATCCCCATCCACTTCCTATATCAAGAAGCCTTTCTCCAGGTTTTAAGCATATTTTTTTTAAAACATGGTCTATTTTATTTAATTGTGCTTGATATAGAGAATCTTCTGGATTATTAAAATAGGCACATGAATAACTCATTGTTTCATCTAACCATAGGGAAAAGAAGTCATTTCCCAGGTCATAGTGATACTTAATATTTTTTTCCTTTTCCTTAAATCCTTCATCATCATAAGTTGATATATGCCTATCGTCTACTTTATCTCTAATTAGCATCTTATTATTTAGCTCAACAATTTTAATTAAGTCTTCCAAAGCTCCTTCAAAATCAATAATCTCATCCATGTAAGCCTCACCAACTGCCAGAACAGGATCTTTTGTATTAAATTCTATAGGTGGAGGCTCTCTTAGTATTATTCTAACACTAGGTTCGCCTTTTCCATATTCTGCCTCTTCACCGTCCCAATATAGAACACTTACACGACCATACTCTATTTTTTTAAATAAAAAATCCATCAATGTTTTTCTCATTACTTCACCTCGGCATCCAAGAGTTTCTTTGATTAACTGGCCTATATTAATCTAAATTTTACCCTTTAGCTTTTTAGAAACCCTGATCTATTCTTATAGCAACTATGCCTTTCCTGCAATTTTGAATGCCTTATAACACGCTTCAATAGTTTTTTCAATTTCCTTATCCTCATGTACTAGGGACATAAAACCTGCCTCAAACTGGGATGGGGCTATGTATACCCCTTCTTTAAGGAGGGCCTTAAAGAAGGCAACAAACTTGTCAATGTCAGAAGTTGCCGCACTTTGGAAACCAGTAACCTCATGGGCTGTAAAAAATGCTGAAAACATACTTCCAACCCTTGTAAAGTAAACTTCTGCTCCGGCTGTTTTAGCAGCCTCTTCCATCCCGGCAGCAAGTTTAGCAGACTTTTCTTCAAGCTTCTCATAAATTCCATCTCTCTGAAGAATCTGTAAAGTAGTATATCCTGCTGTCATAGCCAATGGATTTCCAGATAGGGTTCCAGCCTGATAAACTGGGCCTAAAGGAGAAATCTTCTCCATTATATCCTTCCTGCCACCATAAGCACCTACAGGAAGTCCTCCACCAATAATCTTTCCTAAACAAGTAATATCTGGTTTAATACCATAGCGGGCTTGAGCGCCTCCTAAAGCTACTCTAAATCCCGTCATTACCTCATCAAATATTAATAAAGTACCATATTTTTCAGTAAGACTGCGAACTCCATCAAGGTAGCCGTGATTTGGTGGAATACAGCCCATATTTCCTGGAACCGGCTCTAAAATAACTGCAGCAATATTTTCCCCTTCCTGTTCAAAAATCTTTTCTAATGTTTCTAAGTCATTAAAGGGTGCCGTAATTGTATTTTGAGCCGTATTATTAGGAACACCTGGACTGGTAGGCACACCATGGGTTAGAGCACCAGAGCCCGCCTTTATTAATAAGAAGTCAGCATGCCCATGATAGCACCCCTCAAACTTAACTATCTTATCTCTACCGGTATAACCCCTTGCTAATCTTAAGGCACTCATTGTAGCCTCTGTACCAGAGTTAACCATTCTAACCATTTCTATAGAAGGCACACAGTCAATAACAAGCTTGGCCATCTTAGTTTCCAGCTCAGTGGGTGCCCCAAAACTGGTTCCTATTTCTAAACAGTAGTGTAAAGCATTTACCACTTCTGTGTGGCAATGGCCTAGAATTAAAGGCCCCCATGATGCAACATAATCTATGTAACGATTACCATCTTCATCAAAAATGTAAACTCCCTTACCACTAGCTATAAAAGGAGGATCCATTTTGACCGATTTAAAAGCACGGACTGGACTATTTACACCACCAGGAATATACTTTTGAGCTTCTATAAACATTTCTTTTGATCTTGACATATTAAGCATTTTTTTAAGCTCCTTTCTTTTCTAAAGTATAGTTTTGGCTAACAAGAGAATGCGTTAATTCAGACAATTATAAGCGCTCTACAATTAATTAGAATACTTTGTTTTTTTAAAAATAAAGGAAACCGACCATTCGTAACTAATGGTGAAACTGCATCCTCTTAAATAAATGGCCGGAAACACCTGTAATAAGAATTTTTTGATCAGCTTAAATAGTTTCTCTACTTACTATAGAGACTTGTTAGTTAACATTTACACTATTAGTTTCTTCAACTTCAGGGTTATGTTCATCCAAAAATCTAGTACTAATTGTAGTATTTTTCATTAAGACATAGTATAAGAGACCAGAAGGAATTAAACTAATAGCCCATGCCAACTCAAACTTAATGACTCCACCTATAATAGCTCCAAATACTATAGCTATTATTCCAGACCAGTTAATACCACTATACTGGCCATTTTCATCGTATAATTCCATGATTTTGTATTTACCCTTTCTTATAAAGAAATAATCAACTATTAAGACTGCAAATATTGGTCCTAAAAATAGAGAATATGCTTGAATGAAGAAAAAGAATCCACTGGCAGTCATGATTTTCCACGGGAAGGTGAAGAATATAAGAATACCTGTAATTACAGCACCTTTCCTAAAAGAAAAGCCGAAAAGTTCCATCATAATATAGGTAGGGGGTATAACATTTAACATAATATTAGTTGTTACCTGTGCCAAAGCCACAAAAAACAAAGCTACAATAAGCACAAAAGTACTGGGTAATAAAGTAGTAAAAAGTATTATAGGATCCCATTCCCCGGTTACTCCAGCAGCCAGTAACCCTATTAATGCCATAAACATTACTACTGGCACACTTCCAATCCAATGGGCTATAAACATTTTACTATTAGAAGATTTATGGTATTCACGTGCGTAGTCACTTATGTTAAGCATCATGGCAGACATTACCCCAATAAATGCTACTACAGGTATCCAAAAATCTATCCCCCAAGTACCTGGAATATTTATAATCTTTTCTGAAACTTGCGCTCCAAAATTTTTGTATATTACAGTAAACATGTAAATTAGAGATGCTATTATTACCACTGAACCAATATTTTCCAACCACTTTATTCCTTTAAAACCATAAGCAGAAAGAGCAATTTGGATCAATTGAAAAGCTATAAAATAAAATACAATATTGGAAAAACCAAACAACTGATTGGATATGGCATTTAAAGCACTTGCTCCAACCCAAGTTTGGATACCGTACCAAAGAAGTGCTGGAACGGCCCTGATTAAAACTGGTAACCTTGCTCCTAACACCCCAAAAACCGGTCTTGCATGAATAACAAATGGCAACCCATGTTTATTTCCTGGTTGAGCATTTAGTGTATAACATACGGCTATTGCAGAAAGACCTATAAGCATAGCTATCACAGCTTGAAATAAGTTTAAGCTGCCATTAGGTGGTACTATACTAGCTCCCAACATAAAAACACCAATATAGACACTACCCCCGACCCAGGCCAAAGTATACGATACTTGATCTAGTATCCTTGTATCCTGAGGAAACAGGTCTGGCGCAATATCTTTATACTTTTCAGCAACCATTTGACGAGAAACAGAAATTTCTTGATGTTTTATTTCCATTACTCCCAACTCCTTTAATATTTTTTAAACTAGTTATAGGTTATTTAATTCAGATAATTCTGAATCGTATTAGTATTTTGATATATTATTTACCGTATTGGTTATCAGTCTAACTTGCTACTTATTCCAGGGATAGCCCTAAATAATAAGTTCGAATGCTAGTTACTTTATGTATCTTTGGTATTTAGTAAATTAGAGCTATCCCTTTTAAAACTAGTTTGTTTTTTCATCTCTCAATAACAGGATCATTTAACCCCTTCATAACATAGCCCAAAAGGTTGAGCTTTGACTTGCTGCCCTTGACCAAACTGTCCAACAAATTCTCCATTTTCAGCCGTCAATTTACCTCTCAGATATACCTTTTCTGGCCTGCCAATTTGTTCAAATCCTTCATAAGCATTATAGTCCACTCCATGCAGGCTATTCTTAACACTGATGGTTCCTTTCCAATTTGGATCGAAAATTACAATATCTGCATCCGAACCAATAGCTATTTGGCCTTTTTGAGGATATATACCACAAATCTTCGCAGGCGCTGTACAACATACTTCAACAAATCTTTGACGACTAATTTTTCCTTTTTCAACACCATATGTCCATACGATTGCTAAACGATTTTCTACTCCTGGAGATCCAGGTGGAATTTTACTAAAATCACCCATACCTTTACGCTTAGCTTTTTCGAAACCACCATCAAGTGCACAGTGATCAGATCCAACAGCCAATAGCCAATTGTTTCTTAGTGCTTCCCACATAGCATCAAGATTTTCTTGTGAACGAAGAGGAGGCATGCAGACATATTTTGCTCCTTCAAAATTAGGTTTAGCTAAATTTTCCTCAGTTAAAACAAGATAATGAGTACATGTTTCCCCATATGCAGGTATACCCTTTCTATATGCATCCCTTATAACTTCCATGGCTAGCTTACAAGTTACATGAACAACAAAGATTGGAGCATCCGCCATTCTAGCAAGATAAATTGCCCTGGAAGTAGCTTCTGCTTCAGTAAGCACTGGTCTTGCTTCAGCAAGATACTTGGGATCAGTTTTTCCTTGTTCTACTAGCTCTTTTGTTAATACGTCTATTATATCTGCATTTTCAGCGTGTACCATTATGGTAACTCCCGCATCTTTAGCTAACCTAAGTGCATTAAAGATTGCATCATCAGCAACATAATATGGTGTGCCTTTATAAGCCATGAATAGCTTTACTGATGCAACTCCAATTTCAGGCATAGTAGGTATTTCTTCAAAAACTTCTGGTCTAGCATCCATTATTAGCCCGTGCAACACATAATCAACACTAGCTTTTCCTTTTGTTTGGTTTTCAATATGCATTAATACTGATTCTTTAAGTCCTGCACCTTGTGGTTGAGGTACAAAATCAGCTATAGTTGTTGTTCCAGCAACTACTGCCGCATGAGTAGTATCGTAACCAAGTGATCCAAAAGAAGCATAGTGAACATGCTCGTCTACTCCACCTGGAAAAACATACTTGCCAGTAGCATCAACTATTTCTTCAGCCTTAGCATTCAGATTAGTACCTATAGTTACAATTTTTTCTCCTTCAACCAAAATATCTGCTTTATACTCATCCGTTGCAGTTAGTACTGTACCATTTTTAATTAAAATACTCATTAATATCCCCCCAAAAAAAATTTTATGGGTCTAATTTTTAAAAACTAGCGATGCAGTCTAGCATATGCTAACTTATAAACCTTTAAAATATTTCAGAGTTTATTTTAATAAAACTTTCAAATAAATACAATTATGATTAAGTCTGTATATTGGTAAGGCTTAAAGTCAGGTTCTAAAATAATGTTTCACCAATTGAATTTTATGCAATCTGGAGGTCAAGTGCCTATACCAGCACTTGACCATTACGGCGTTATATTTTAACATTATATTCAATAAACCCTGTAGTTTTTATTTATTATTTTTTTTATATACACTTTTATCTATGCCCTCCAAATATTTTATCACGTTTTCTAATGGCTCTACGTCCGCAAATTTAGCATCCATATCAAATAAGTTCCACTCAACAACTCCTGGTACTCTGTCACCAATAGTACCTTCCGGAACAATTGTTTTAAACCCATATCCAGTTGAATCCATAACAGTATGTCTAACACATGCACTTGCTGTTGCTCCCATTACTATTACTGTGTCAACCCCTAAGTTAACTAAAGTCATAGCCAGATGTGTCCCAAAAAAATTGCTTGCGTACTTTTTGTAAATAAGTGGCTCTTCTGGTTGTGGTTTAATCTTAGGGTCAATTTCAAGCCAATGTGAATTAATATCTAGTGCATGCATTGGAATTTTTTCATCCCATTTTGGTAAATCCCATTGTTTTTCTCCTGTGTACCCAGTAGTTGAATGGAAAATGGGAACCCCCGATTTTCTTCCAGCTTCCAGCACCTTAAGGGCATTAGCACATATCTCCTCAGATTTATCACATGTAAATGGATGACCTTCCGACATCCAAGCCTTAGCCATGTCTACTGTTGTTATTGCAGGTGCTTTACCATACCCCATTCTTTTTTGAAAGCCTCTTTCTTTATAAATCCTTTTAGCTTCCTTAAACGCCTGCTCCAGCATTTCTAGGTCAAAACCATACTTTCCGCCAGTGTCTTTAAACTTAGGATCTGGAACCATTTTTGTCATTACCATCAATCCTCGTATAATATATTTACAGTCAGTTATTTAGTATATTTTCCAATTCATAAATGACTGTATAAGAAAACTGAATTGGAATTACCAAAAGGGATGTCCTTGATGTATAATTCTTAAAGGATTACACGAAGGCTGGTTCTTTTCACTCCTGTTGCACCATTACGGTGGCTTCTCCGAAAGACTGTTCCCTTGTTCATTATGTTAGCTTCAGACCCAGGTGTTGTTCCAGGTGGAATGGTGGCTGTGTAGCAGTAGCCGTTACACCCATCCACTAGAGTTCTGATTGTGCGAGGGTGTTGATGCATTCTGATTCAAGGATATCCCCTTTGGTAATTCCATTATCCCAACTATGAAAGGTGGTGTTTACTATGAAAAAACATATGCTTTCCACTCTCTTTGTTGGTGTGGATGTGAGTTTACGCTCTCAACACGCCGTAATGTTAGATTTTTTTGGAGAGCAGCTTGCATCCTTCCCATTCCCCAATAATGCATCCGGCGCTTCGCTAATTATCTCTGAAATAATTAAGCACGCCTCTTCTATTGATGCGACTCATGTAGTTGTTGCTATGGAATCTACTTCTTTTTACAGTTTCCATTTATGCAACTACCTCTTTCAAGCTCCAGAGCTTGCTGCCCTCCACACAAAGGTTTACTGTCTTAACCCAAAGGTCACTAGGGCTTATCAGAATACCTTTGTGGATGTGGACAAGGATGATCCTCATGATGCCTACGGCATTGCCGATTTTGCAAGAACCGGCAAGATTACTTCAAAACCTTTTCAGGGTTCCCAGTTTGTAGCTCTCCAGCGCCTTACCCGCGCCAGACTACATCTGGTTGAAAATCTTTCAAGAGAAAAATCCTATGTCCTAACTAATATGTTTATAAAATTTAGTGAACTGGCAGCCATTAGTATCAAAGACTCTGACTGCCCATTCTCTAATAAATTTGGAGCAACATCTATGGCTGTTCTTGAAGAAATGTCACCAGAGCAGATCGCTTATGCCCCTTTAGAAGAACTAATTGACTTTCTTATGCTAAAAGGAAATGGACGTTTTACCGATCCAGAAGCTAAGGCTAGGCTTCTTCAAAAAGCAGCTCGTGATTCCTATCGTCTTGATAAGGCATTATATGAACCGCTCAACGCAGCAATTGCTGCATCTTTCAACTGCATCAAAGCTCTTGAAACTGAGATTAAAGCAGTTGATAAAGCAATTGTAAAAGCAGTTGGTGGTCTTGCCAGCAATGGATATAAGTGTTTGCTTTCAATCAAAGGTTTTGGTCCTGTCATTTCTGCCGGACTTATCGCTGAAATAGGTTTTATTAGCCGTTTTAGCTCGGAGGAAAAACTAGCAAAGTATTCAGGTCTTACCTGGCGTAAAAAGCAGTCAGGATCCTTTACAAGCGATATTACTTATATGACCAAGAGCGGTAATCAGTATCTTAGATACTACCTTGGCGAGGCTGTCATGAGCCTTCTTAAAAACAATAACAGCGACTATACGGCATTCTATCGAAAGAAATATGATGAAGCCATTCGCTTCAAGCACAAAAGAGCACTCGCACTGACTTCAAGAAAACTAGTCAGGTTGATTTTCGCCCTGCTACGCGACAACCGACTTTACACTAACGAAAAGGAGATGACGAAAGCCATTTAAAAACCAAATATACAGAACGTATGTTTCTATGTTTGAGCTTTAAAACATAGGTTTATTTGGTGTACCCTTTTTTAAAAAGATCATAAGAAAAAAATTAAATTATTTTCCAAATTTATATTGACATATTACCAGGTGTCTTTCAATTAGTTTTTTCATTAGCAATTAACAACTCGCACCATTTCGTTTATTAATTACTAATGCTTGACTATTATACTTGCAATTTATGTGCCATCATAGAATAGTTGAATATTAATAGCTTTTATTTGTTTATGTCTATATATAAGCATTGCAAGTCCACAACGTTAATGCAAACTAGCCACAAAGCAAACGTCTTATATCACACTGAATAAAGTCTTAAATGCAGGATTTCTATTTTGCAACACTTTTGTAGGATATTGCATATGTTCAACAAATTATCCTTATCTAAATCACCTTTTACATTTAAGCCACACCCATTTAATACAATATTTATTATGCTAGCGTACTTCAGGAAGTATTAAAATCGTGTTGGATTCTTCTTATGACCAACATAAAACTAAGACAATAATGGGACGCCTGAGCCTGAGCAGCTGAATTTAAATAAAGATGGCCTAAGTATCACACAATGATTACTCTAGACCCTTAAAAGACTTGGAGAAGACATACGAAATAGATATGTTACAGTATTATGGTGGGTTATTGTACATACTTTCTCACTTACCTCTACTAAAATTGATTTCTATATGTTATCATCTTGTTAGATATAAGTTTTAAGAATTTTTCCACATTATATTTGCAATGTATACATTCAGAGTTGTAATCTTTATTTTTTATAATAAAATCTTAGTCCAGTTTTCAAATAATACACATTAAATTACGGAGGCAAATATGCCCACTCAGGTTACCATCGCCAAAACTTCACCAAACCCATCAGCAGAGGATCTTACACATATTTTAATTAATAACCTAAACATACTTGATGAATTAGGAGAGCTTATTAAACCAGACTCTAGGATACTGCTCAAGCCGAATGCAAGCGTATGTTTTCCTCCGTCTAGTGGTAGAAATACAGATCATCGTTTAATAGAAGCTATAATAAATCTTTTAATGCACTTCGTTTTCAAAGAAATAATAATTGGAGAATCAGCCATTATCGGCACTGATACCATGCAAGCATATGAAGCATCTGAAATTATGAATGTAGCAAAGAAAACTGGAGTACAATTAGTAGATTTAAAGAAGGAACATTTCAATCGAAGTAAGGTAAAGAATGGTCTAGTGTTGGATAGTATTGAGGTAAGTAGATTAGTAAATGATACAGATGTGCTTATAAATATTCCAAAGCTTAAAACCATTTCCTCTGTACCTGTAAGCATAGGCTTGAAGAATTTAAAGGGCTTGATATCAGACGCAGAAAAAAAACGTTTCCATCATACAAATCTAAACAGATCTATTGTTGATTTAAATAAAGTAATTCAACCTCACTTCACAATCGTTGATGGGATAATCGCTAGCGAAATGTACGAACCCAAAGAAATGAACGTAATAATTGCTGGAAAGGATATTTTAGCAGTTGATACTGTGGGATGTTTGGTAATGGTGTAGTGCGACAAGCTAATCTGCAGTGACTTCGACAAGCTAGCCTGCAGGAGAAAGCATAAACCATCATAGCTATATGTAAGACACCCTAAACTGCAGGACAAGAAAAAGTGCAGTACGACAAGTAAAATAACAGGCCCAGCCAGTGGGCCCTAATATTAAATTCTAATCTGAAAACCTTCAAGCATGATATTAACAAGCTCAAGTCTCTTTTTGCCTATCCGGCTAGTAACTGTTGGATTAATCCCATTTGCACTAAAAAGCTTCTTCCCATGA
>NZ_JHVU01000036.1 GCF_000620305.1 Desulfitibacter alkalitolerans DSM 16504
GTCAAAAAGCAGCCTGTTAAGTCTCTATCAGAGCTTAATGATCTGTATTTTGCCTGGATGAAGGTTGAGTATGATGATAAGCTCCACTCGTCTATTGGTATGTCACCTAAAAAAAGGTGGGATGAGTCATTAAATGCAGGCAATAAGCTTAGGTTCTTTTCACCTGTAGAGCTTGAAGAGATTTTTTTGCATGCATCTAAGCGTGTTGTAAACAAGTATGGCATTATTTCCTTTGAAGGTAATACCTATGAAGCTCCAGTTGAGCTTGTCAGTAAAGAGGTGGTTGTAAGGTATAACCCCTTCCATCTTGATTATCTGCATGTATATTACATGGATAAATACTTTGGTGCTGCTAAGATTATTGATTTACAGACCAAAAGGCATAAAAGCGTTGGGACAATACCTGAAGAATCTGGCTATGAAAGCAAGATATCAAAGATGTATTTTGAAAACATTAAAAGCAATTACCAAAGGTATCTAGAAAAACAGCTAGAGCTTGATATTGATAAGGATGTTATAGGTGAAAACAAAGAAGCCGCCGGAAGCCTCGAAGCTCACCCTATAAGGCCCCAAAAGGAAGTAAAAATCACTCTTAACAGAGATGAGTTTATTGATATTGTCAAAAATGCTATTGGTATGGCTGAGCTTACATTTGCTGAAAAGGGGAAACTTAATGAGCTCTGGGATACTTTTAAGGAGTTTAATAAGGAGATACTTATCTCTATACTTGATGATTTGTCGAAAAAGACTAATGATTTTAACAGGAATTTTTTGTATTACATTGCTAGTATTCGTTCTAACTATCTTGAGAAACTGGCTGCAAATGAAAGGAGAAACTCATGAACAATATTTTAAAGTCAGTGTGTGAACATTTTAGCCTGGGGTCTATGCCGTTTTTACAAAGAACAAAGACTCCTTTTGAAGGGAATAGTTTTTTAAAAAACATGGCTCTTATTTCAGCAGCGTTTTTCTCAAGGCATTTAGTTGTTGTTACTGGTATGGCTGGTTCAGGTAAAAGCTCTCTTTTGTTTTATGCGCTAAATCAACTAGATCCATCTTCTTTTAGAGTTTGTCATGTGGAACTGTCAAATCCCAACAAAAAGGCTCTTTACAAGGCTATTGCCGTGAAGATGGGTCTTACCCCTGCTTTTAATGGTGATGATATTAAGCTGCAGATTATCAGCTTCTTTAACGAAGAGAATGAGCAGGGTAAGTTTAACTGCGTCATAATTGATGAGGCACATACTCTTTCTATACCCATGATTGATGAACTTAGAAGCTTTTATGATGAGGGTGCTAATTTCTCTCTTGTTTTAGCAGGACTGCCGCCTCTTTTATCTAAAACCATGAACCTTTCTGTAAATCAACCCATGAAGCAAAGGATTAATCTGTGGGTTGAGCCTGTACCTATGACCCCGGCAGAGTCTATGGAGTATATATTGTATCAGTTAGATATTGCAAAAGCGAGAAACCCCATATTTGATGATAAGTGCTATCCTGTTATTCATCAGCTAAGCTCAGGACTACCTAGGCGCATGAACCAGTTATGCTATAGGGTTTTAATTCAAGCATATATTGATAAAAAGTCAATTATTACTGCAGATGACATAACAGCTTTATGTAATAAGACTCCTCATATTTTTGATAAGGCTATACCTGCTGATGCTGATACAACTACTGTACAGTTCCAGAAGTAAAGGTATGAAAACGAGGTGAAAGCTGTGAATATATTAAGAAACCCTACTACGGTTAAGCTGCTTGCTGCCCAGATAATATTAGCTTGTGATGAGTATATAGCAAAAAAACTGCCTGAGAAACAGTTCAAGGAGCTAATTGTTCATTATGCTTCTTGTCATGGGAAGAAGCTTTTTAGTGCAAATGGGATTAATCCAACAGTTACTAGCCGGATAGGCAAAAAGAGACTTGAGCTTGTTAATATCATGCTTGAAGGTTTTCAGATTAGAATTTAATATTAGGGCCCACTGGCTGGGCCTGTTATTTTACTTGTCGTACTGCACTTTTTCTTGTCCTGCAGTTTAGGGTGTCTTACATATAGCTATGATGGTTTATGCTTTCTCCTGCAGGCTAGCTTGTCGAAGTCACTGCAGATTAGCTTGTCGCACTACA
>NZ_JHVU01000037.1 GCF_000620305.1 Desulfitibacter alkalitolerans DSM 16504
CAGCTCTGAAGAGTAAACTTAATTAGATTTCTCTTAAATAGCAAAATATCTCAAAACATATATGTAAAAATTTTCCAATTGCCAAACCTGTTTTTTTAGCCGAAAGAGTAATCCACAAAATTGCCCATTTATTTTTTTAATTGTGGATCACCTCAAAATTGCTTTCCTTCGCATCACATCCTTGCTATAATGATACTGTTAGGTAAACCTTATTTGAATGGGTTTTGCCAACAGTGCTATATCCTCATCTGTTAATGTGCGGGTGCGAATCGCTTCTAACAGGTTTGAGGATATTTCTTTTGCCGCTTTTTTCAGTTCCCTCAATATTTTTGACCCGTTTTCATACAATTGCACCAGTATGTCCGCTATCTGTGTTAGCAGGTAATGATTCTTCATGGCAGTATAATTATGACTATTTGCATGCTCAATATGGTACCGTATGTTTTTTTGATTATTGAACCCCTGGTTTTCTATTTTCCACCGGCTCCGCCCGGCAGCAATAAGCCTTTCTGCGTTTCTTTTTGTTACTTTAATGTTTGTTATAAATAAATACTGTTTACTTTTGCCATCTTCCGTATCTATCTTCGCTTCAATTAGGTTTAGGGTTCTGTTGTTATATGCTATGTCATTTACCCAAAATAGATCCTGTTCTTTACCTTCTTCTATTTCTTTAATTGCATTAAATTCTTCCGCAATGCTTTTTATTCTCCCTTCCTTAAACCGGAAAATATATTTCCAATCATATTGATCGCAACGGCTGAACACAGGTTCGCATGCATAAAGGCTATCTCCTAATATACATATAGGCAGTCTCTTGTACGTTTGCTTTATTTTTTCTGCCAGCCTGTAAAATGCTTTTATCTCACAATCCTGCTTTGTTGCTTCTTCATTTTCATTTTCTATAAATTCCGTTCCTATACTAAAAACCATGTCCCCTACTACTAGCTTTGCTTCAAGTACATGGTGCATATAAATAATTTTTGTTTCCCCTGTTTCCTTATTCGTATATTCTCGCTTTAAACAATGTTCACAGTGCTTCTGGTCAAAGGAATACAGCCCTGTTCCATCAAAAATAACTCCCCAGTACTTCCCCTCTATTCTGTAATCCTCAAAACATCTCTTTTTTAACAATTCTTTTATCATGTATGTTCTGATATTTTCCAGTTCTGATAACTCTAATCCTGTTAAAAAGTCGTTTATTGTATCATAATGAGGCAATTCTTCCAGTACCTCTAGTCCTAATACCTTCCGTATGTTTTCGATACATTCATCTTTATTAAAACTATTACTCATGCTCCGCATTGATTTTAAATCTGCCATGTTTTTCAATAGCATTGTAAATAATATAATTTCCGGGCCGTATGTTATATAACTTTGATTTCTGGGGTCTTTTATATTTTTAAGTCTGTCTGTAAACTCTTTGAAAAAATGCTTCTTGATTTTGATAAACTCGAAAAAATAATTTGTGCCTTTTTCCTGCTCTCTTTTTTCTTTTCTGGTCACCAAGCTTATCTCCCCCAAAATGTACTATTTTTCTACATTTCAATAGTTATATTATCTCATATTTAGCACATTTTGGGGTGTTTTTGTTTATTATTATTCCGAAAAATTTTTACTCTTCAGAGCTG
>NZ_JHVU01000038.1 GCF_000620305.1 Desulfitibacter alkalitolerans DSM 16504
TTCCATTAGACCTTGATGCTCCTTTGGATAGCAAATATCCACTCCATTTCCTAGAAAGGCCAGGGTATACCCACCTTCCTTCAAACATGCTGTATGGGCATAACCATCAATACCCTTGGCCATTCCACTTATAACTGGAATGTCTTGTTTGGCTAGAAAAGCAGCCGCTTCCTGGGTCACTTTTTTACCATATTCAGTACATCGTCTTGCTCCCACTATGGCAACACCTAGGCTTTGAGGCCTAATTTTCCTTTATAATATAAAAGCACAGGCGCATTAGGTAGAGATTTAACTTCTAGTGGATATAAGCTGTCTTTTATAGTCAGCAGTTTGATATTAGACATGGCTAAGCTTTCTAATAACCTTTCAGCCTTATCCAAGCAACGGTTTGCTGCAATAGTATGGGCTAAAGCACTTCCTATTCCTTCTATTTTTTTAAAATCTGACTCTGAAGCATTATATACCTGCCATGGGCTGCCAAACTCGCCTAGCAGTTTATTACACAATTTGTTACCTAAGCCTTTTAAATTCACCATCCAAAGCCAATATTTATCCATGCTTTCCATATCAAATTACCAGCATTTCAACATGTTCTTTATCCATTTCTCTAGCAAGAAGAGCCGCAGCCACATCCTGCTTACGAATATTCTCGGCTCCATCCATATCTGCAAACGTCCTGGCTACCTTTAGGAATTTGTGGAAAATGCGCGCACTATACTGGAATCTATCATGGGCTAGTTTTAATAGGTTTTCTCCCGCGGGTTCAAGCTTACAATATTCTTTTATAAGTGCTGGTGTCATCTGTGCATTACAATTGATTTTATCTATACTAGCATATCTCTTTTTTTGAATTTCTCTAGCATGCTCCACTCTATGCCGTAACTCTTTAGATGTTTTCCCACTAAAATGGCCCGACAGATCCATGAAGTTTACAGGTTGAACATTTTTTTGGATGTCTACCCGGTCAATAATTGGTCCTGAAATCTTTTGGCGATATTTTAGTACCTCATAATCACTGCAGCGGCATTTATCCAAACCATAATATCCACAGGGGCATGGATTCATGGCGGCAACTAACATGAAGTTGCATGGATAGGTATTAGTATACTTCACCCTAGACACGGTAACTTTCTTATCCTCCATAGGCTGTCTCAAAGCATCCAAGGTCTTTTTGTTAAATTCAGCTATTTCATCTAGAAACAAAACTCCATTATGGGCCAGTGATATTTCGCCAGGGGCCGCATTATTGCCACCGCCAATCAAGGAATTAGTAGAGGCATTGTGATGTGGTGCTCTAAACGGGCGCGTATCAATCAACCTTCCCCTGTTATTTAACAATCCGGCTACACTATATATTTTTGTTGTTTCTAAGGCTTCTTCCTCACTTAAACTTGGAAGTATGGTAGGTATCCGCTGGGCAATCATTGATTTCCCACAACCTGGTGTTCCAATCATGAGAACATTATGCCCTCCGGCAGCTGCTATAACCATGTATTCAATCATAGCATCCTGACCGTGCACATCGGAAAAATCTAAGGTACTGTTAAAATTTGACAATGAAGGAGTTTCTATTGCATTTGGAGTGTA
>NZ_JHVU01000039.1 GCF_000620305.1 Desulfitibacter alkalitolerans DSM 16504
GGTTGAAGAAGAAAAAGGCACACCCCATACAGCCCACACATCCAGTCCAGTACCAGTAATTATCCTTGGACTTAGAGAAGAAAAGACATTAAGAGATGGAGGCAGTCTAAGAGACCTGGCCCCAACCATGCTGGAACTGCTGGAAATAGAAAAACCAAAAGAAATGACAGGCCAAAGCCTAATAGATTAACACCTACCAAAACATTGACATAACTTGGTCCAAGCAAAGAAAGTCTTATTTAGTCATCTTGCAAAACTGAAAAACCAGCCAGCAGAACCGTCCCTGTGGTTGGTATTAAATAAAAGGAGGAAAACAAAATGACAATAATCACAGACCTATACGCAAGAGAAATACTAGACTCCAGGGGCAACCCCACAGTAGAAGTAGAAATATACCTGGAAAGCGGCATCATGGCAAGAGCAGCAGTACCCTCAGGAGCATCCACAGGAGCCTATGAAGCAGCAGAACTAAGAGACGAAGACAAAGACAGATACATGGGCAAAGGAGTACTAAAAGCAGTAGAAAACGTCAACGAAATAATAGCCCCAGAAATAATCGGCATGAACGTAATGGACCAAATAGGCATAGACAAGGTATTACTAGAACTAGACGGCACAGAAAACAAAGTCAAGCTGGGAGCAAACGCAATCCTAGGAGTATCACTAGCAGCAGCAAAAGCCGCAGCAGAAGAACTAGACCTGCCCCTGTACCAATACATAGGAGGAGTAAACGCCAAGCAATTACCCATACCCCTGATGAACATCCTAAACGGCGGAAAACACGCAGACAATAACGTAGACATCCAAGAATTCATGGTCATGCCAGTAGGAGCAGAATCCTTCTCCCATGCCTTAAGAATGGGAACAGAAATCTTCCACAGCCTCAAAAAAGTACTAAAAGGCAAAGGCCTGAACACAGCAGTAGGAGACGAAGGCGGCTTTGCCCCAGATTTAGCATCAAATGAAGAAGCCCTAAAAGTAATCATGGAAGCCATAGAAAAAGCAGGCTACAAAGCAGGAGAAGAAGTATACCTGGCCCTAGACGTTGCAGCAACAGAACTCTATAAAGACGGCAAATACAACCTGGAAGGAGAAGGCAAGGTCCTAACATCAGCAGAGCTGGTTGACTACTACGAAAACCTGGTCAACAAATACCCCATCCTATCCATAGAAGACGGCCTATCAGAAGACGACTGGGACGGCTGGAAGCTCATGACAGACAGGCTGGGAAATAAGATCCAGATAGTAGGCGATGACCTCTTTGTAACAAACGTCAAGAAGCTATCCCAGGGCATAGAAACCCAGACAGCCAACTCCATCCTAATCAAAGTAAACCAAATAGGCACCCTAACAGAAACCCTGGACACAATAGAGATGGCAAAAAGAGCAGGCTACACCTGCATCATCTCCCACCGATCAGGAGAAACAGAAGACAGCACCATAGCTGACATAGCAGTGGCCACAAATGCAGGACAGATTAAAACAGGAGCCCCCTCAAGGACAGACAGGGTTGCCAAGTACAACCAGCT
>NZ_KK211100.1:0-50956 GCF_000620305.1 Desulfitibacter alkalitolerans DSM 16504
TTAAATTTAAACATATTTAGCTTAATTATCCATAGTTAATTATTGCTATTTTCTGGGTTTGACAATGTTAGAAAATTTTTATGCAACACTACTGTCTTTGTATAAAGAAATATTTATTATTTAATGAAACATTTTCCTCACTGCCAACGTCTAATACTTAGATATCTAAATTCTAAGGAAGAAGGGAAGTTAATGAATAATAAAGAAGGAAAAAGGACAGCACGAATAGTATTATCAGTCTTAATAGCATTTTTTATTTTAATGTTTTCTCCGGCAGCTTTTGCAAATTCACCTACCATTTCAACTATTAAGATCAATGGAACAAACTATTCACCCGGCAGCATTAACAACTCTACTATCAACAAAGGTGCAGTCAATGATCTAAGTCTAAACATAATAGTTACTTTTAATGGAGCACCAGCATCTGAATATAAAGCTGGAATTGAAGTTAAAGCACCAGGCTTTGACAGCAGCCTGGAGCAAGAAATAGCTAGTGCAACCTTGCAGCACAATACTATACTGCTTCCAAATAAAACGTATACAATTAGTATAACTATTTATCAAACAGACACCTTGGATGTCTTAAGTTCAATAAGCTTTACATATATAATTGGTGATTACGATAATTCTCCACCAACCATAACTTCTCGTTCCCCTGGAATTGGAGAAATACTAACATCACCGCCCAACAGTGTTGAATTTGAATTTAATGAATCCGTTAGTATTGTAAATTCTGGTATATATATTAAAAATAAAACTACTAATGCAAAAGTAACAGCAGAATCAAATGTAGTACATTCTTCTAATTCAAATATTATTAAAATTAATAAATCACTGGACTATAGTAATACATATACAGTTGTAATCGAAGCTAACTCGGTAAAGGACTCTGCAGGAAACTCCCTGCCAGCCACATCCTGGGACTTTTCTGTAGCCGCTGATCCAAATGCCCCTCCAATAATATCTAGCCGTACACCAGCCTCTGGTGCAGCTGGTGTAAAGATAAATGCTAATGTAAAGATCACTATAAGTAAAGAACTAGATTTGCCTACTGTAAACGCCAGTTCTATATCCTTGAAGCAGGGAAATACAACTGTCCCTGTGACCATAGACCGTATTAATCAAAATGGAAAAGGTGAAATAATACTAACACCGACACAAAATTTAAATTATAATAGAGTTTATACCGTGGAAATTGTCAATAATGCAATTAAGGATGTGAATGGTAAAGCTCTGGCTGGAGCTACCTGGAATTTTACCACTGAAGCTGGCAGTCTCTTGACTATTTCTAGCAGATATCCTCAAGCAGATGCAGCAAATGTAGATGTTGATGATGTAATTTCAATAACCTTTAATAATAGGCTTAACTCATCAACAGTAAGCCCAAGTAATATATATTTAAGAAGAAGCGGCTCAAGCTCAAATATATCTGCAGTGCTAAAATATACGGATTCTACCAGAACAGTTACCATAACTCCCAATAGTCCCCTTGCATACAATGCAGATTATATTGTTTATATATCCAATAACCTTAGAGATATCAATGGAAATAACATTATAACAACAAACTGGGCGTTTAAAACAAAGGCTGAAGATGCTCTTGCCATTGTTGACAGAAGTCCAAAGCCCAATTCTACCAACCATCCAGTAGATGGGGAAATTACAGTTAAATTTTCTCAACCTCTTCAGACTTCAACAATAACAAGCTCAAATATTTATTTAAGAAAGTCCGGTTCAACCAGAAACATATCTGCAGATTTAAAATACACCAGTTCCACCAGAACTGTAACAATAACACCAAGCAGCAATTTAGACTATGATTCAGACTACATTGTTTATCTAACAAATAATCTTAGGGACACTAACGGAAATAGACTTACCGCAACCAATTGGAAGTTTACTACAAAAGAAGAGGATCCTGTTGTAATAACAGAGCGTAGTCCTTTAGCAAATGCAAAGGATGTTGATGTTGATACAGAGATTAGCATTAGATTCTCCCAGAATATGAATCAATCAACTTTAACCACTGCAAACATATACCTAAGAAAGGCTAATACGACAAGAAATATCACTGCTGCTTTAAGCTATAATTCATCAAGAAGAACTGTAACACTAAAGCCAGCTTCATCTCTTGACTATAATACTGAATATACAGTTTATGTTACAAACAAGGTCAGGGACACTAGCGGCAATTCATTAACCGCAGTTAACTGGAGCTTTAAAACCAAGGAAACTCAACCTTTTGAGGTAATCTATAATACTCCTGTAAATAATACAGTTAACTTCAAGGTTGATGGAAGCATAACAGTTATTTTCTCTGGTAATCTTAATCAGAGCACCCTTAATACTGCAAATGTATATTTAAGAGACAATATCAACAATGCATATATACCAGTTACTTTGACATATACAAGTGCTGATAAAAAACTGACTATCAAACCCCAGGCTAAACTAAGTCCAAGTACAACCTATACTGTATATTTAACCAATGGCCTAAAGGATGATAAGGGAACCTCTTTAAAAGCTCTAAACTGGAAATTTACTACCGAGGCTGAACCCATTAGATATGGTACTGCTTCTTCACCTGAACTAAAGGTTGCCAGCAAATATGTTAATTTCACAGATGCAAGGCCTTATGTAAAAAATGGCAGGACCTTTCTTCCCTTTAGAGCACTTTTTGAGGCTATAGATGCCAATGTTGGATTTGATTTTTCAAATTCAAAAAGGCTTAAGGTTTGGGGAGAAAAGGATGGCAATAAGATTGAATTATTCATTGGAGACATTAGAGCTTTTAGGAATGGATCAGCATTAATTATGGATGTTAAACCGGAACTTGTTGACGGAAGAACTATGATACCGGTAAGGTTTGCAGCTGAAGCTCTAGGCATGAGGGTAGGCTGGGATGACGTGACTAAAACAGTAATAATTGAATAAAAAATGCTTTTAAATCTAAAATATCAAGCGGTGGTTAGTCTCCATCGCTTTCTTTATTTAAAAGAATTGCTCTGCATACTAGTCTACTCTGTCATTGGTAGGATTTATGGCATGAATGGGGGAATTTTTTCGGTAAAAGAAAAAGGGTTTAATCTACCATATACAGAAAAGTTATAAAGCAATTCTAATTTAGTAACTATAAATCATTATATAGGAGGAGGGTCTTATTTGACTTGGTATCAAAATGAGTATTTTTTAAGAAGGCTGCATTCCTTTTCAGGCATATTTCCCCTGGGAATATTCCTGATTGAGCACACCATAGTAAACTCAACTGCACGATATGGTTCTGATGTCTATGATAGTACTGTAGCATTATTACAAAGCTTGCCAATGCTTATATTTTTGGAGATGGCTTTTATTGTAATACCTTTATTGTTTCATGGCCTATTTGGTATTTATATTGTCTATCTTGCTAAAAATAATGTGCTGCAGTACAAATATTATAGAAACTGGGCATTCTATCTGCAGAGAATCACTGCAATAATTACTTTGATTTTTGTAATCTATCATGTATGGGCATTACGGATAGGTCATGTAGTCTATGGATTTGATATTAATTATCAGGCAGTAAGCTATCACTTAGCTGACCCCATGGTTTTCTGGTTCTATGTTGTGGGAGTAGTGGCTAGTATGTATCATTTTGGGAATGGCATTACAACCTTTTTAATCAGTTGGGGTATTACTGCAGGACCCCATTCCCAAAAATATGCTGCCTGGCTTGGCAACGGAATTTTTTTAATTTTAACATTGGTGGGACTTGGTTCCCTGCTGGCATTTATATAAAAGGGGTGAAATGATGAGTAAACACAAGGTAATTGTTATAGGCGGCGGCTTGGCAGGATTAATGACGACCTTAAAATTGGCTGAAAAGGGAGTTTCTGTAGATTTATTCTCCCTGTGTCATGTTCGTAGATCTCACTCTCTTTGTGCCCAGGGAGGTGTAAATGCAGCTCTAAATACTAAAGGTGAAGACGATTCAACCTGGGAACACTTTTATGATACTATATATGGTGGAGATTTCCTGGCAAATCAACCTCCAGTTAAACAAATGTGTGATGAAGCTCCGGGCCTTATTTATTCCATGGAGAGAATGGGTGTAGTATTTAGCCGAACCCAGGAAGGTCTTTTAGATTTGCGGCTTTTTGGCGGGGTAAAAAAGAAAAGAACTGTTTTTGCTGGTGCAACCACAGGCCAACAGTTATTATATGGCCTTGATTCTCAGGTTCGAAGATATGAAGATATGGGACTAGTAAAAAAATTTGAAGGCTGGCAGTTTCTTTCAGCTGTTATAGATAATACTGAGTTTTGTCGCGGTATTGTGGCACAAAATATGAATGATATGTCCATCCATACCTTTGCTGCTGATGCAGTCTGCCTTGCAACAGGGGGGGCTGGCATGATTTATGGCCGTTCAACCAATTCCACCATATGTACTGGAAGTGCTGCTGGAGCAGTATTTAAGCAGGGAGTTGAATATGCCAATGGAGAGTTTGTTCAATTTCACCCTACTGCCATGTTAGGTGATGACAAATACCGCCTAATGTCCGAGGCTTCAAGGGGAGAAGGTGCCCGTGTCTGGACATACAAAGACGGAAAACCATGGTACTTTTTAGAGGAGTGGTATCCAGCATATGGCAACCTGGTTCCTAGAGATATTGCCTCCAGAGCAATTTATAAGGTATGTGAAGAAATGGGACTGGGCATTGAAGGTAAAAATCAGGTATATCTAGATCTGACTCACAAAGACCCAGATTTTTTAGAAAACAGGCTAGGTGGCATCTTAGAAATTTATCGTAAATTCAGTGGAGAGGACCCATGCCAAAAACCAATGAAAATCTATCCTGCTCCCCACTACTTTATGGGTGGCATTCATGTTGACTGGAACCACATGACTAGAATTCCTGGCCTATTTGCTGCTGGAGAGTGTGATTACATGTATCATGGCGCAAATCGCCTGGGCGCAAACTCCCTATTATCTGCAACTTATAGTGGTATTGTGGCAGGACCCAAAATATTAGATTATATTAAAGGACTTGGTAAGGCAAGTACAGATATTCCACAAAGTGTATTTAGTAGTGAACAGAAATACCAACAAGACATTCATGATAGAATTATTAAAATGCAGGGTAAAGAAAACCCTTATGAGTTTCATGTTGAATTAGGCGAAGTCATGAGTACTAATGTAGGAGTTGTGCGTACCAACAAGAAGCTTGCCATGGCCGTTGAGCAATTAACTGAATTAAAAGAACGCTATAATAACATTAACGTTATTGACAACTCTCATTGGGGTAACCAGACTGCGTTCTTTGTACGAGATTTAGCTAATATGCTTGAATTAGCATTGGTAGTTGCCAAGGGAGCTTTACTCCGTGATGAGAGTAGGGGCTCTCATTATAAAGAAGAGTTTCCTGATAGAAATGATCAAGCCTGGTTGAAAACCACAGTTGCTGGTTATTCCCCAGATGGTCCAAAGTTTAGGTATGAGGCAGTGGATACCTCTATTATTGAACCCCGACAAAGACGTTATGATGTGGTTGAGGGAGGTAAATAATAATGTCCAAATACATTCAATTAAAAATAAAAAGACAAAATAGTCCTGATGCACCAAGCTTCTGGGAAGAATTTCTAGTAACGTACAGCCCAAATATGAATGTAGTTTCTACTCTCATGGAACTAAGAAAGAAGCCTGTTACTAAAGAAGGAAAAGCAACAACCCCTGTAGTGTGGGATTGCAACTGTTTAGAAGAGGTTTGTGGTGCATGCAGCATGATAGTTAATGGTACTCCCAGACAGGCCTGTTCAGCTCTAATAGATGCATTAGAACAGCCAATCGTTCTTGAACCATTAAGTAAATTTCCAATTGTTAGAGATCTTATGGTCAACAGAGATTCTATATTAGAAAACTTTAAAAAAGTAAAAGCCTGGGTGGAAATTGACGGTTCTTTCAATCTTGGTCCAGGGCCAAGGTTTGAGGAGTCCGTTAGGGTAGAAGCATATAAGCTTTCTCTTTGCATGTCATGCGGCTGTTGTTTAGAGGCATGCCCTAATGTTAATACAAAGTCAGCATTTATTGGACCTGCTGCTTTAAATCAGGTCAGATTATTTAATGAAATGCCCCTCGGTAAAATGACTAAATCAAAGAGATTAGCATCAATAATGACAAAGGGCGGCCTGGCTGATTGTGGCAATTCACAAAATTGCGCTCAGGTCTGCCCAAAGGAAATTCCCTTAACCTCTTCAATTGCCAGATTAAACAGGGAAACAATAATCCATTCCCTGGACAAATGGTTTAAGAAATAAAAAATTGGAAAACCTAAGGGAAGCCCATTTAAATATATAGTAGTGTGTAAATTGAAAAAGCACCTAAAAGGGTGCTTTTTTTAGATAAAAACTTTGTTGTTTAAGAATAATATGGTAAACTATCTTAGTATAAGATTTTGTGGTGGTGACATTTTTTGCTGAGATTTGACTTGTTTGAAGATATACGTGAAGATTTATATATAGTTGAAAAGGAAATGGAACGGTTTGTACAAACTCCAAGTCCTTTACTGACCAAAACTAGCAGTCATTTATTACTTGCAGGCGGAAAAAGGCTTAGACCAGCTTTTGCATTACTTTCAGGTAAATTTCATAAATACTCATTAGAAAAATTACTGCCACTGGCAGTCGCTTTGGAAATGATTCACATGGCAACATTAGTTCATGACGATGTGGTAGATGCCTCCTTAACAAGAAGAGGCAGACCAACTGTAAAAGCAGAATGGGGAGACAGGATTTCTTTGCATACAGGCGATTATTTATTTAGTAAATCCCTGATCCTAATCTCTGACTATGCCGATAAGCGAATACCTTCTGTGTTGGCAAAGGTAAGTGTACAGATGTGTCAAGGTGAAATACAGCAACTGGCTACTGCCTACAATGTTAATCAAACAATACGAGATTATTTTTATAAAATAAAGAGAAAAACCGCCTTATTAATTTCTGCAAGCTGCCAACTTGGAGCAATTGCAGTTGGGGCACCAGATTATATGGTTAAAAGTCTTTCCAGATATGGTCATTATTTGGGTATGGCCTTTCAAATAACAGACGATATCTTGGATATGATTGCTGATGAAGCCGAGCTAGGCAAACCAATTGGTGGTGACATCAGACAGGGTATTATTACACTGCCGGCTATCCATGCTTTGCAAAAACATCACTACAAGGGTAGATTAGCGGACTTGCTTCGGACAAAAGATAAGAATGAAAAAGAAGTTAAAGAAACCATTGACATTATAAAAAATTCAGGAGGAATTGAATACTCCTTTTCCATTGCAAGAAAATATGTAGACAAAGCAAAAAATGAACTTGTAAAGCTGCCTCCAGTGGATTGTAGAGAAACCTTTGATTTAATGGCAGATTATATATACGCTAGAAGTTATTAATAGTATACTGTTTAGTTTAGCAGTTCTAGAGGTGAAGTATAATATATGGCAGAATCATTATATACAATAAATATCAAATTAAATAATAAAAACTGCCTGGTAGTAGGAGCAGGTAATGTAAGCGAAAGGAAAATCAATGGTCTTTTGGAAAGCAGAGCAAATGTAACAGTAGTTAGTCCTGAGTTTACAGGGGGTATCCTTTCTTTAAAGGGTCATCCAAAACTAAGCCTTGTTGCAAGAGAATTCCAAGAAAATGACCTTAAAAATATGTTCCTAGTAATAAGCGCTACAAATAATAGAAATCTTAACTCTAGAATAGCTTCATTATGCAATAGCAAAAATATCTTAATAAATGTAGTGGACGATCCGGAAAACAGCAGTTTTTTCGTCCCTTCAGTAGTTCGCAGGGGAGATCTTTCTATAGCCGTTTCTACTGGCGGGAAAAGCCCTGCCCTTGCTTCAAAAATAGGCAGGGAACTATTAAGCCAGTTTGATGAGAAATATGCAAAATATCTGGATATCCTGGGTGAAATTAGAGATTGGGCAAAGATAGAAATAAAGGACCCTTTAAAACGTAAGGAAATGCTAACCCAGCTGCTGGAGATTGATATATATGAGCTAATTAAACTGCACGAGGATGGTTTGATAAAGGAGAGGACCTTAAATGTATATCCTTATAGTGGGACTTAACCACAGAACAGCTCCTGTAGAAATCAGGGAAAAGCTTACTTTTACAAAAACACAAATGCCTAAAGCCTTAGAAGAACTTCATTCTAAAAAGGACATTAACGGTTGCATTATATTGGCCACGTGTAACAGAACTGAAATCTACGCCACTGTATACGATATAGAAAAGGGGCTTAATAGTGTTAAGGATTTTATGTCTACCTGCTGCAATTTTAACAAAAATGAACTAGGACAGTATCTTTATGTCAAAACCCTATATGACGGTGTACGCCATCTTTTTAGAGTTGTGTCAGGTTTAGATTCTATGGTTTTAGGAGAAACTCAGATATTAGGCCAGATTAAGGAAGCTTACGAAGAAGCTTTAAAAAATAAAACCACCAATAACATACTAAATTCATTCTTTCAGCATGCCATTTCTGTGGGCAAGCGGGTAAGAACTGAAACTCAGATAGATCATAATGCAGTTTCTATAAGCTATGTAGCAGTTGAGCTTGCAAAGCAAATCTTTGAGAATTTGTCAGAAAGAACTGTTCTGGTTCTTGGTGCTGGAGAAATGAGTCGTTTAACTGCTAAACACCTTCTATCTAATGGTGTATCTACCATAATGGTATCTAACAGGTCCTTTGATAAAGCAGCAGCCATGGCCGAGGAATTTAAGGGCAGGGCAGTAAAGTTTGATGAGTTATTTAACTATATGGTTCATGCCGATATTGTAATTAGCGCTACGGCAGCACGTCACCATATAATAACTGCACAAAACATGGCTTTAGTAATGGAAAAGAGAAAAAACAAAACCATTCTCTTGATTGATATAGCCGTTCCCAGAGATATTGAGCCTTCTGTAGGATCTATTCATGGGGTAAAGCTGTATGATATTGATGCCATGAAAAATGTAGTTGATAAAAATCTGGAAGAAAGAAAACTCAAAGCACAAGCTGCTGAAGAGATTATTGAGGAGGAATTGGATAATTTCTTTAAATGGCTGAACTCCCTTTTTGTTGTTCCTACCATTGTAGCTTTACAGAAAAAAGCTGAAAGAATAAAATATAAAGAATTTGAAAGGGCAAGAAATAGATTAGATGGCTTTACGCAGAGGGAAGAAAAAGTACTAGGAAGTATGGTAAACTCTATAATAAAACAGCTTATTCACGATCCAATTATGGTTCTCAAGGATCAGGCAGCATCAGGGCAAGGACATTTATATTCAGAAATATGTCAGAACCTTTTTAATTTAGATATTGAAGGTCAAAAAGCTCTAGAAACTGCTGTTTATAGTTTTGACCACACTAAACATGAAAAAGATGGTGATGAAGTTGAAGAAAGAGATTGTTTTAGGAACAAGGGACAGTCACCTTGCTGTTTGGCAAACAAATTGGGTGCTAGAAAGGCTGAAGGAGCTCAATCCTGATAGAATTTTTTCAATAAAATACATTAAAACCCAGGGGGATAAAATTCTTGATGTAGCTTTATCCAAAATTGGTGATAAAGGTCTCTTTACAAAAGAGCTGGAAGTGGCCCTTTTACAGGGTGAAATTGACCTGGCCGTGCATAGTTTAAAGGACATACCAACTCGTTTACCCCAGGGCTGCAAAATAGGGTGTATTACTAAAAGAGAAAATCCCCAGGACATTTTAATTTCTCCCAATGGATATACTTTAGATACCCTTCCCGTGGGAGCAAAAATAGGCACCAGCAGCTTGAGACGTAGGGCCCAGATTCTACATTATAGAAATGATCTTAAGCTGGAGGATTTACGAGGCAATTTAAATACAAGGCTACGTAAAATGGTTGAAGAGGATTTTGCTGCAATTATATTAGCAGCAGCCGGAGTTATCCGTATGGGCTGGCAGGATAAAATATCCCAATACATTCCCTTGGACATTTCCTTACCAGCTGTGGGCCAGGGGGCCCTGGGTATAGAAATAAGGGAAAATGACCAGGATACTCAACAGGTAATATCTCCCTTGCACCATGAACCATCTTCATATGAGATATTAGCTGAAAGATCTCTTTTAGCTTACCTTGAAGGGGGATGCCAGATTCCCATAGGTGCAATTGGAAAGGTCCATGAAAACTCAATTACCTTGGAAGCCATGGTAGCCAGCCTGGACGGGAGTATCTTAATAAAAGACAAAATACACGGATGTAATAGTATGAGTGAGGAGCTTGGAATACAGTTGGCACAACGATTACTAGCAAAGGGCGCTGGGGAAATTCTAAAACAAGTTAGACAGGAGACTGATGCAAGTGAAAAATAATAGAGCTTATGTATATTTAGTTGGTGCTGGTCCAGGAGATCCAGGTCTGCTTACTATAAAAGGAATGGAATGTATAAAAAAAGCTGATGTTCTTGTATACGATAGGCTTGTTAATCCAAGCTTGCTAAACTATGCATCGAAAAATACTCAATTAATTTATGTTGGAAAATCTCCAGAAAGACACACCCTGAGTCAAGAAGAAATTAATAGTTTACTAGTTGCAAAGGCCTCTGAGAATAAAATAGTAACCAGATTAAAAGGAGGAGATCCCTTTGTTTTTGGGAGAGGTGGTGAAGAGGCCCTTGAGCTTGTTAAAAACAAGATCCCCTTTGAGATAGTGCCAGGCATTACCTCTGCAATTGCTGTTCCAGCTTATGCTGGAATACCGGTAACACACAGGGGCTTAACCTCTAATGTAGCCTTTATTACAGGAAATGAAGATCCTGCAAAAGAAGATACTGATATTGATTGGACAAAAATTAGTACTGGTATTGGTACTTTGGTATTTTTAATGGGAATGGCCAACCTTCCTAAAATAGTAGAAAAGCTCATGGAAAATGGCAGATCACCTGACACACCAGTTGCCCTTATCCGCTGGGGAACTCTTCCAGAACAAGTAACTTTAACAGCAGCACTAAAAGATATAGTTAAGGAGGCTGAAGAAAATAAATTTAAAAATCCTGCCATTATAATTGTTGGCGAGGTCGTTTCCCTGCGTGAGGAACTAAAATGGGTAGAAAAAAAGCCTTTATGGGGACAGCGTATATTGGTTACACGTTCTAGAGATCAAGCTAGTATTTTTTCCAAGATGATTCAAGACCTTGGTGGGGAACCAATAGAGTTTCCTACAATAGATATTATACAACCAGATGACTACACACCTCTAGATAAGGCAATAGCTGCTATAGAAGACTTTGATTGGATTATATTCACCAGTGTAAATGGAGTACAATCCTTCTATGAACGATTATTATCTAAAAAGATGGATTTTCGCCAATTAAAAGGTGTTAGGATATGTGCCATTGGCCCTAAAACCAAAGAAGAGCTCGAAAAATATGGATTATTTGTTGATTATGTGCCAGGAGAATATAGAGCGGAAGCTATAATAGAAAGAATGCAGGGTGAGGATCTTAAAGGCAAAAAAATTCTCCTTCCCAGGGCTGATATTGCCCGCAAGATTCTGCCGGAATCTTTAAAAGCCATGGGGGCAGATGTCCATGAGGTCATTGCATATAAAACAGTCAAGGGAAATGGAAAGGTAAATAGTGTTAGAGATTTGCTTACAGATAAAAAAATAACTATAATAACCTTTACAAGCTCCTCAACAGTTAAAAACTTTGTAAGTATGTTCGACAAAAATGAACTGCCCGAGCTATTAGAGGGGATAAAGCTGGCATCCATAGGTCCAATTACCACCAGAACCGCTGTTGAATTAGGATTAAGCATAGACATTGAAGCAACAGAGTACACCCTGGATGGACTTTTACAAGCAATTCTAGTATCATAGTATATAACTTACAGGGGTTTAAAAATTGGCCCCAGCAGAGCTAGGGGGGATTTCCTTGATTAGTGTAACTAAATTACTGCTAAATAATGAATATTATGGTGATAAATTAAGATATGTAAAGGAAGCAAAGGGAGCTCAACATGGTACAACACATGGAATGGGTCCGGTAGTTGTTTGGAATTGTACACGCACCTGCAATTTAAACTGTATTCACTGTTATTCTTCTTCAGAGAATAAAAAATACCCTGATGAGCTGACTACAGCTGAAGGAAAGAAATTCATAGATGACCTGGCAGAATTTAATGTACCAGTTATTCTCTTTTCAGGGGGAGAACCTCTTGTTCGAGATGATTTGCTAGAATTAGCGGCTTATGCAAAGGACAAGGGAATACGTTCTACTATTTCCACAAATGGAACCCTCATAACGCCCCAAATGGCACAAAGCTTTAAAGAAATAGGCATTAGCTATGTAGGTATAAGTCTAGATGGAATTGGAGAAAACAACGACCGTTTCAGGGGTCAAAAGGGTGCCTTCGCAAAAGCTTTAAGAGGTATAAGAAATTGTCTATCTGTGGGGCAGAAGGTAGGGCTTCGTTTCACCATTAACAAGCATAACTTTAAGGATCTTGATGATATATTTAAACTTGTAGAAGAAGAGAATATCCCCCGTATATGTTTTTATCATTTGGTTTACTCTGGCAGAGGAAATGAAATGATAAATGAGGATATAACCCATGAAGAAACAAGACAGGTCATGGATAAAATCATCCATTGGACTAATGATTTTCACAATAAAGGTATAGAAAAGGAAATTCTCACAGTAGACAACCATTGTGATGGCATATATATATATGAACAATTAAAAAAAATTGATAGGGGTCAAGCAGAACGGGTAGCAGAACTATTAAAGACTAATGGTGGAAATCGTTCTGGAATAGCCATTGGACAGGTTGATTGGGCTGGTAATGTTCATTGTGATCAATTTACCCAAAATCATACCTTTGGCAACGTCAAGGAAAGAAAATTTGCTGACATTTGGACAGATGTTTCCCATCCTATTTTAGGCGGTTTAAAAAACAGAAAGTCTCTTTTAAAGGGTAGGTGTGGTATTTGTCCAAAAGTAGATATGTGCAATGGTAATTTTAGAGCACGTGCAGAGGCCGTAACAGGGGATTTTTGGGAAACAGACCCTGCATGTTATTTGACAGATCAGGAGTTAGGACTGGAATAATTTTTAAAAAGCTATAAAGGGGGAAGCATTATGTTTCCAACTGTTAGACCACGTAGACTAAGGGAAAATTCAATTTTGCGAAAAATGGTCAGGGAGACCTCACTATCAGTTTGTGACTTGGTATTGCCTGTCTTTGTAACCCATGGGAAAAGTGTGAAGAATTCAATAAAATCAATGCCTGGTATACATCAATTATCAGTTGATATGCTCTTATATGAAGCTGAAGAGGCTGTTGAGTTGGGCATCCCAGCTGTAATTATTTTTGGAATCCCAAAATCAAAGGATCCCAGGGGACTAGAGGCTTATGCAGATGATGGCATAGTTCAAAGGGCAGTAATGTCTCTAAAGAAAGAGTTTCCTAATTTACTTGTTATAACAGATGTTTGTATGTGTGAGTTTACTGATCATGGACACTGCGGTATTGTCAGCCAGGGAAATGTTCTAAATGACCCTACCTTGGGCTATCTAGCAAAGATAGCTCTATCACAATGTCAGGCCGGTGCTGATATGGTTGCTCCCTCTGATATGATGGACGGTAGGGTGGGAGCCATTCGCAAGGAGCTTGATGCCAATGGTTTTGAAATGATTCCCATTATGTCATATGCTGCCAAATATGCTTCCAAGTTTTATGGCCCCTTTAGAGACGCAGCTGGTTCTGCACCACAGTTTGGAGACAGGAAAAGCTATCAAATGGACCCGACCAATGTTAGAGAGGCATTAAAGGAAGTTGAACTTGATATACAAGAGGGAGCAGATATTGTAATGGTCAAGCCAGCCCTGGCATATATGGATATTATTAAAAGTGTTAAAGAGAATTTCAATTATCCTGTTGGTGCTTATAATGTTAGTGGAGAGTATGCCATGGTAAAGGCTGCCTCTGCCCAGGGATGGATTGATGAAAAGGGAACTGTTCTAGAAACCCTCATGGGCATGAAACGAGCTGGAGCAGATATTATATTAACATACCATGCTAAGGATGCAGCACGTTGGCTGAATGACTGTAAATAAAGGAGGCTAAAACATGATAGTGTCCTGGAATTCTACAAATCAATGCAACATGTTTTGTGATCACTGCTATAGGGATGCAGGTGCCAAGGCAGACATGGAATTATCTACCCAGGAGGCCAAGAAAATGCTGGATGAAATCTCCCAGGCTGGCTTTAAGATAATGATCTTTAGCGGCGGTGAGCCTCTAATGAGACGTGACATAGTAGAGTTAGTAAAATATGCAGCAGACCTTGGTTTACGTCCTGTGTTTGGTACTAATGGTACCCTTATAACTAAAGACCTTGCAAAAAAATTAAAGGATGCAGGAGCAATGGGAATTGGCATAAGCCTTGACAGTATGGATTCCCAAAAGCATGACAAGCTTCGTAAATATGAAGGAGCCTGGACAGAGGCTGTTAGGGGCATGCAGAACTGCAAAGAAGTTGGTTTGCCTTTTCAAATCCACACAACAGTAATGGATTGGAATAAAGATGAGATAGAAGCATTAACTGATTTCGCCGTAGAAATTGGAGCTGTTGCCCATCACATCTTTTTCCTGGTACCAACAGGAAGGGCAGTTAATATTGAACAGGAAAGCCTAAGAGCTAGAGAATATGAAGAACTTCTAAATAGAATACAAGATAAGGCTGATAAAGTAGATATAGAAATAAAGCCTACATGTGCACCCCAATTCATGAGAATAGCCAGGCAAAAAGGGCAAAAGGTAAGGTTCGGAAGGGGCTGCCTGGCAGGAACATCCTATTGTATTATCAGCCCCAGGGGAGATGTGCAGCCTTGTGCTTATTTGAATATAGCTGTTGGTAATGTAAAAGATAAGCCTTTTAATCTTATCTGGGAGGAAAGTGATATTTTTAAAGAGCTAAGAACCATGAATTACAGTGGTGGATGTGGTGAATGTGAATTTAAAAAGGTATGCGGCGGATGCCGTGCTAGAGCATACTTTTATCACGGGAGCTTTATGGCAGAGGAACCCTGGTGTTTATATCACGGGAGGACTGGTATTTAAATGGATAGTATTAATCACAGGTTATTAGAAATTATTCAGGATGGATTCCCAATTTCACCAGAACCCTACAAGGACCTGGCCATGTCTTTAGGGGTTTCGGAAGAAGAGATAATAGATAGAATTAGCAAACTACAAGATCAGGGAATCATACGCAGACTCGGTGCAATTTTTGATTCGCGAAAACTGGGATATAAAAGCACCCTTTGTGCAATGAAGGTACCCAAGGATCAGATTGAACATGTGGCAGAGATTGTCAACTCTTATCCCGGTGTTACCCACAACTATCTTAGAGAACACAAATACAACATGTGGTTTACTCTTATTGCACCTTCCAAGGAACACATTGATAAGATTTGTAGTGAAATAATTTTACAAAGTGGAATAAATGAGCTAATGCAGCTTCCTGCCAGGAGGTTCTTTAAAATTAAGGTAAAATTCTCTGTAAAGGGGGAAAAGTAGATGCTCTCCATGGTAGACATTAAGATAGTAAAGGAGCTGCAAAATAACCTTCCCCTTGTTAGTAAACCCTATAAAAAAATAGCAGCAAAGATAGGCATTACAGAGGAAGAACTTTTAGGCAGGATTAAAACCATGAAGGAAAAGGGTTACATACGCAGAATAGGAGCAGCTCTAAGACACAGGGAAATGGGCATTGAAGCCAATGCAATGATTGTCTGGGAGGTTCCAGAGGAAGACTGTGAAAGAGTGGGCAAGGCAATTGCCGCCTTCCCTCAAGTTACTCACTGCTATCAAAGACCAACAAAAAGAGATTGGCCCTTTAGTATTTTTGCCATGATTCATTTTCCTACCAGACAGGAATGTGAGGAAATGGCCAAAAAAATCTCCAAGGAAATAGGGGAACATTATCCCTACCAACTCCTCTTCAGCTCTCGAGAGCTTAAAAAAACAAGCATGAAGTATTTTCTTGAAGAATAATTAATTTATAAGAAAGGGGTTATTAAATTGCTTAATCTATCCCGCTCTAAGGAAATGTTTGATGAGGCACAAAAATACATACCAGGTGGTGTTAACAGCCCAGTTCGCGCTTTTAAATCAGTTAGAATGGATCCACCTTTCATTGCCAGGGGAAATGGCCCATATATTTATGATGAAGATGGAAATAGCTACATAGATTATGTGGCCTCCTGGGGACCCTTAATTTTGGGCCACTGTCATCCTGAGATTAAAGCTGCACTGCAGCATTGTTTAGAAATTGGAACTAGTTTTGGTGCACCTACAGAGTTGGAAACCAGAATGGCCAAGCTAATTATTGACTGTGTACCTTCTATAGAAATGGTTAGAATGGTGAACTCTGGGACAGAGGCAACAATGAGTGCCTTAAGATTAGCACGAGGCTATACTGGCAGAGATAAGATAGTTAAGTTTGAGGGATGCTATCATGGTCATGCTGACTTTTTATTAATAAAAGCAGGCTCTGGTGCCCTGACCCATGGTGTGCCAACCAGCCCAGGTGTTCCAAATAATACTGCCCAGAATACAATAACAGCACCCTTTAATGACCTGGAAACATTAGCAAAGATTTTTGAACAGGAGGGCGAAAATATTGCAGCAGTGATATTAGAGCCTGTGCCTGGCAACATGGGGTGTATTCCACCAGCTGAGGGATATCTTGAGGGGGTTCGTAAGCTTACTGAAAAGTATGGCATTTTGTTGATATTTGACGAGGTAATGACAGGATTCCGTGTATCTCTGGGGGGTGCCCAGGCTCTTTACGGCATTACACCAGATCTTACCTGTCTAGGAAAGATTATTGGCGGGGGTCTGCCTGTAGGTGCATATGGCGGCAAGAAGGAGATTATGGAAAAGGTATCTCCAGTGGGTCCTGTTTATCAAGCCGGAACCCTATCTGGGAACCCCCTGGCAATGACCGCAGGATACACTAGCTTGCAAATTCTTCAGCGACCTGGAATCTATGATAAGCTAGAAACAATGTCTGCCAGGCTTGCTGCCGGAATGGAAGAAGCTGCCACAACGGCAGGAGCAGAAGTCTACTTTACACGAGTAGGTAGTATGTTTTCAGCATTTTTTACTGACCAGGAGGTTACTGGATTCCAAAGTGCGGCAACCTCTAATATTGATAAGTTTGTTGCTTTCTTTAAAACTCTCCTTGAAGAGGGTGTATATATAGCCCCATCTCAATTTGAGGCAGGTTTCATGTCTTTAGTTCATGATGACAGGGAGATTGAAAAAACCATTGGAGCTGCCTTTAAAGCTTTTAAGGCAGCAGCAAGGGCATAATCTTAACATAATCTTAATTTAAGCTAGAGTTATAATGCTCGGTGATAATCCGAGCATTTCGTTTTATATACACTCAAGGAATATTTTAAAAATAACTGTTATATTTATCATGTTAATGGAAATAATAGAAAGGCACACTCACTTCTTCATAGACCTCCTTGAGCTAAGGAGCCTGGGGTATTACCTCGGGTTCTTTAGTTTTTACAATAAAAATCTTCAATAATTAAAGGAAAAGCATATGTATTGTCGAAAGTTAGTGAAATATAGTTTAATAAGTTTTTTAATGAAGAGGTGAACAAATTGAGAGATAAAAAACTTTATTTCTCATTAGACGTGGGAACTCGTACTGTAATAGGTGCTGTTCTTGAAGAAAGAAATGAGAAATTTCATATATTAGCGGCTGAAATTGAAGAGCATAATACTCGTGCCATGCTTGATGGGCAGATTCATGATATACCTGCAGTAACTGAGGTTGTTAAAAAAGTAAAAACAAAACTGGAAAAGAAGGTTAAAAGCAGCCTTTCAGAAGTTTCAGTAGCCGCTGCAGGAAGGGCATTGTATACCCAAAAGGCTTCAATAACTAAAAACCTGTTGCCTGGAGAAATTATAACTGACAATAGTGTCTATTCTCTGGTAATGGCAGGTGTTTTAGAAGCAGAAAAGCTAATTAAAGAAAGCACCTGCCAGCAGGACAATAATTATTACTGTGTTGGATATTCAGTTATCAAATATTACCTGGATTTTCAGGAAATAAAAAACCTGGTTGGCCAACGCGGCAATCAAATAGGAGTTGATATAATAGCAACATTTCTACCTCGAATTGTTGTTGATTCTTTAAATTCAGTTATTACTGGAGCTGATTTAGTCATAAAAAATATGACTCTTGAGCCAATAGCAGCCAGCAGTATTGTAATATCTGAAGGTATGAGGCGACTAAATATTGCATTAGTCGACATTGGTGCCGGCACCTCTGATATTGCCGTATCTATTAATGGCGCCATAAGCTCCTATGCTATGGTTCCTTGTGCTGGTGACATGATAACAGAGGCAGTATCGGAAAAACTATTGGTTGACTTTAATACTGCAGAAGATATTAAGAAGAGATTAAATACAGATACCAATATAATATATAAAGATATTCTTGGAATGACGCTGGAAATGAGCTCAAGGGAAATCCTAGATTTAATCTTTGAAAACATAGAAATTTTGGCAAAGAAAATTTCCCATGAAATAATATCGCTAAATGGGAAAACTCCTCAAGCTGTCATACTAATTGGCGGCGGAAGCCTAACTCCCTTACTTCCGGAAAGAATAGCAGAAGAGATTGGTCTTCCCAGGGAAAGGGTTGCCATAAGAGGCAGGGAGATCATAGACAATATAATTGGTGCTAATAATAAACTTAATGGCCCAATGGCCATAACACCCCTTGGTATCGCACTAACCCAATCTCTTGGAATGCGAAATAGCTTTGAGTTTTTACGCATTAATGGTGAAATGATAAGAATCTTCGGCAGAGAAAAGTTAACTGTCTTGGATGCTTTAATGGCTAGTGGCGTAAAAAGCTCTGAAATTTATGCAAAACCGGGGGCCGGAATAACCATTGAATTCAATAATAAGATAATGATTTTAAAAGGAAAAAAGGGAATTGATCCTCAAATTAAAATTAACGAAAAACTGGCTGGCCTTGATGATCTGGTACAAAACGGTGACAATATTATATTTATACCGGCACAACCAGGTGAAGACGCCAAGGGGATTATTAAGGATATTCTTCCAGATAACCTTGAAAAAACTTTACTTATTAATGGGCAAAAAAGGTATCTAAAGCCTATTATTTATCAAAACGGAATTAAGGTTAAGCTAAATGCACCTTTAATAGACAAAGCAGTGATTTATGTAAACAATATAGATACAATCACGGATGTTTTACATTATCTGGAAATTGAAAAAGAAGCAATCCAGCAAATATATGTTAATTCTAAGGATGCCTCTCTTGAAACAGAAGTACACAATCATGATGAAATTACTATTGTTTATAAAAGTGAAGCAGATAGTTATGAGAACCAGGAAATCAATGGTCCATTATCAACTACTAGTAAGATTCAGATATCAGTAAATGGAGAACAAGTATTTTTAGATAAGACAAATGCACCTTTAATGTTGTTGGATATTTTTAAAGCAATTGATTTTTCACCCACACCACCAATTGACAAAAATAAACTAGTTCTAAAAGTTAATAATGAAAAGGCTGCTTATACATCCTACATAGAAAGTGGAGATGAGGTTGAAATTTTTTGGGAATAGCCCTATTGGTTAGATAATTCTATAACCTTAGTCCACTGTTCATGACTTACCGGGATAATGGATAAACGAGGTTGGCGTATAAGTTCCCAATTCTGCCAGGGTGATACTTCACCACCTTCAGCTTGGGCTGCTAATTTTTTTATTTTTTCCAGGGTCACTGGTTTGTTTAGTTTTGAAATAGGTGCAACATAAAATACCAATAGTTTATTGTCATTTTCCTTTGGATCTGGAAAATGTTCAGAGACTATCTCAGCAGTACCAATAATGCTTCTTTCTTTACCAGTATGGTATATAAATGCCCTATCACCTTTTTGCATTTTAGCAATGTTCTTCAATGCCTGGTAACCCTTTACACCATCCCACTGAGCTTTGTTGTCCTTAACTAAATCATCCCAGCTGTAATCTTCTGGTTCAGTTTTTAACAGCCAATAATTCAAAATTCACTACCTCCATTTTATATGATATATGATAGTATTTATATTCTGCCCATTCTAAGGAATTTAAAAGAAACTTAATAAAGCTGCATTTTGCATAAGGCTACTTATTTAGTGTCACAATAATAAAAAACTTTCTTTCAAGGAGTGATCTTAAATGCAATACTCAAGGGCAGAAGAAATACTAAACTCTTCTAGAACAATTGAAGTCCTTTATGAGGGAGAGCCGGTTTGGATAAACAGCTTGAATCCTGATCAACAAACAGCAAAAGTAACTTTAGGAGCTTCAAACAAAAGAATTGATGTTCATGTGAATGAACTTATAGAGAATAGCTGATAGGTATGTTATAATCTTACAGTATGTAATAATAGATTATCATTTTCAAGGTAGGTTGTAACCTACCTTGTTTTTATACTATCTTATTATTTATTATAGAATAGGAGGCTGCGTGATTTGTGTCAACTCTTAATTTAATTGCTACTGCAACATTTGGATTAGAATCTATAGTTGCTGGTGAACTAAAAAGCCTTGGGTACGAAAATCTAACTATTGAAAATGCAAGAGTTACCTTTCCAGGGGATGAACTAAGTCTATGCAGAGCAAACATCATGCTCAGAACAGCAGATAGAATACGTTTAAAGGTAGGAGAGTTTAAAGCAACCACCTTTGATGAATTATTCGAAAAGACTAAAGCACTCCCATGGCCTGAGATTATACCCGCCAATGCCCAGTTTCCTGTGGATGGCAAATCGGTTAAATCCACACTTTTCAGCGTATCTGATTGTCAAGCTATTGTAAAAAAGGCCGTTGTAGAAAGTATGAAAAGAAAATATAAAATACAATGGTTTGAAGAAAAAGGTCCCTTGTATAAAATTGAAGTTGCTCTCTTAAAGGATGTTGCTACTTTAACTATAGATACAAGTGGTCCAGGACTACATAAGAGAGGTTACCGAGAATTAACCAGTACAGCACCGTTAAGAGAAACTCTAGCAGCAGCTCTAGTTATTCTTTCAAAATGGTATCCAGACACCACCTTAATAGACCCCCTGTGCGGTTCGGGCACCATTCCAATAGAGGCTGCATTAATTGGGCAAAACATAGCTCCAGGAATTTACAGGGATTTTACAGCAGATAACTGGCCGAATGTACCCAAGAGTGCTTGGAAAAAGGCCAGGGAGGAAGCATATGATAATATTAAAAGACAAAAGCTAGATATAATAGGTACAGATCTTCATGGCCCGTCCATTAAGCTTGCCAGAATAAATGCAGCTAAATTTAAATTGGATCAGGACATTCATTTCCAACAGTTAAACCTATCAGATTTAAGCAGCAGGAAAAAATTTGGTAAAATTATTTGTAATCCACCTTATGGTGAACGACTAGGGGACTTGCCCGATGTGGAAAAATTATACAGGGAAATGGGGAAAGTATTTAACCAGCTAGACACCTGGTCATATTATATCTTAACCTCCCATCCTGAATTCGAAAAGTTTTTTGGAAAAAAAGCCAGTAAAAAAAGAAAGCTCTATAATGGGAAAATTAAAGTTGACTACTATCAATATTATGGGGCAAGACCTTCAAAAAGAAATTACCAACAGTAAATGTAATAAGGTTTAAACATAAAAACAAGGTTTTTTATAAAACTCCTTGTTTTTATTATTATTCACAGAATACACTATATTTTTACATTATATGTTAGAGGATTAAACGCACTTATCGCCAATATTACTATTAGGTGTCTATAAATCCTTTTATTGGCAGCTGGTATTTATGAACAGATAAACTGCAATGCTTAATAATACTACAGCGAAATTTAGCAATTAACGGAGCCATGGGGACGGTTCGAGCGTCACCGTAGTGCAACGAAGGTCCGAAGGGAAGACAATGGAACCGTCCCTATGGCGTTGCCCCAATAATGTAGGAATGTAAAGAAAAGAGTAACCTTTCGCTGCAGTAATAATTATTTTATGTAATTTTATGCTTTGCATAGACATAGATATAGAGAGTTGGGTTAAAAATTCCATTAAGGGGGAGAGGTAAATGTACTCAAGGAAAGAATGTGTATCCATGATCCTGGCTGGAGGTCAGGGCAGCAGACTTGGCATCTTGACAAAAAAAATTGCCAAACCAGCCCTTTCATTTGGTGGTAAATATAGAATTATTGATTTTACTTTAAGTAATTGTTCAAACTCAGGAATTACTAGTGTTGGCGTGCTTACCCAGTACCAGCCTTTAATTCTAAACACTTACATTGGAATTGGCTCCCCATGGGATCTAGATCGAAGAAATGATGGAGTTAGTCTTTTACCTCCCTATGCCAGGGATGAAAGCAGGGAGTGGTATAAAGGTACTGCAAATGCAATATACCAAAATATGGATTTCATTGATATGTTCGATCCGGAATATGTGCTTATACTGTCAGGCGACCACATCTATAAGATGGACTACTCATTAATGATGGAATTTCATAAAGAAAATAATGCCGATGCAACCATTGCAGTTTTAAAAGTATCCCTGGAAGATGCACCCCGTTTTGGAATAATGAACACAGATGAAAATGGTCAAATAATTGAATTTGAGGAAAAGCCCAAGGTTCCCAAAAGTGATTTAGCTTCCATGGGAGTATATATTTTTAATTGGAAATTACTAAAAAACAACTTAGTCAATGACGATTGTGATCCAAACTCCAGCCATGACTTTGGAAAGGATATTATACCAAAAATGATTAAGGCAGGTAATAGACTCTTTGCATTTCCATTTGACAGGTATTGGAAGGATGTAGGAACCATAGAGAGTTTATGGGAAGCTAATATGGATTTATTGTCAGACCAACCATCCCTGGATCTTTATGACAACAAATGGAAAATATACTCGGCTAATCTAGCCTATCCACCTCATTATATTGGAGATAAGGCTGTTATTAATCAATCCCTTATTAATGAAGGATGTCTGATTTACGGCAAGGTAAGTCATTCAGTAATCTCTACAGGTGTAATAATTGGGGAAAGCTCTGAGATAAAAGACTCTATTATCATGCCCAATGTTAAAATTGGCAAAAATGTTCGCATTGAGAAAGCAATAATTGGTGAAGACACTATAATAGGCCATGATACCATAATCAAATGGCAGGATATTGTTGGCTGCAGTGATAGTCCTATAGAATTTGACAATTCAGGCATTACCGTTATTGGAGAAAAGGCATATATATCAAAATTTGAATGTACCAAAAAAGTTAGATGACCTTTATGAGGGAGTTGATAAAATATGAAAGATTTAATGGGCATTATAACTGCCCCAGAAAATTTTAAATACCTGCAGGATATAACAGCTGACAGGGTGGTTGCAGCGGTTCCTTATGGAGGACGTTATCGGTTGATTGATTTTATTTTGTCAAATATGGTTAACTCAGGAATACAAAATGTTGGTTTATTTATAGGTGAAAAATCTCGTTCTCTATTAGATCACTTAAGATCAGGAAAGGACTGGGACTTGCACAGAAAAAGAAACGGATTGTTTATACTGCCAACAGACTGCAGTAGTTTTTCAGGAACACCTATGGGAAATCTAGAATATTTTTATAAGCATCTAGACTACTTTCATGGAAGTACTGAGAAGTATGTATTAATAGGCGGCAGCAATACCATTTTTAATACAACTTTTAATAAGTTTTTTAAATTCCACATGGATAATAACGCAGATGTAACAATTATTTATAGTGAATATCCCCAAATTGATCCTGCAAATAGTACCACTCTAGAGATTGATGCTGCTAACAGGGTAATTGATATTAAGGTAAATCCGTCAAGAAAGAAGAAAAGCAAAAAAATATCCATGGAAATATATCTCATGAAAAAAGAACTTTTAATGGACATAACTGATACCTGTGTATCAAAGGGTCAGTCCGATTTAACAAAGGATGGAATAATTAAAAACATCAAAAACCTAAATGTTTATGCCTATCGCTATACAGGTTATTTTGGAAAGGTCACTTCTTTGACTAGTTATTACCACCATAATATGGCTCTGTTAAATCCTGAAATCTGGACGGAGCTTTTCTTTGAATCAGGACCAATTTATACAAAAGTAAAAAATGAGCCTCCAACAAAATATACCCAAAGCTCCAAGGTTCTAAACTCTTTAATAGCGAGTGGCTGTATTATTGAAGGGCAAGTTGAAAATAGTATCTTATTCAGGGGTGCAAGGGTCTTTAAGAATTCTACCGTAAAAAAATTGTATTTTGTTGCCAAGATCTGAGATAAGAGAGAAGGCTTATATTCATAATGTAATACTTGACAAAAACGTTTGTATATCAAATGAAAAGATACTTATTGGTGATAGCAAACACCCAATCTATATTGGCAAAAAGAATGTAGTATAGAAAACATGAGAAAACATGAAAAGTGTTTTTACAATATCTGAATATGCAAGCGAGATTTGGAAAATCTAACATTATTATTGTTAAATCTCTAAATTACTATAAACTTTTTTTTGAGGTGAAGTTTAATGGATTTCTTGTACCATAATTCTCATGATGAATATTATAGGTACCCCTTTGGAGCAGTTTCCTGTGATACAAAAATTAAAATCAGACTAAGGGTTCACTCAAGAAGCTATCCCCAGAATGTGGAGCTGCTTTTCATTGTCAATAATAATAAACAAAGCTATCCAATGATATTAATGGATGAGAGCAGCAATCAATATATATATGAAGGAGAAGTTAATGCCTCTTCTTTTCCATGTCTCATGTGGTATTACTTTCATGTTGTGATTGATGGGAAATCATTTTATTACGGTAATAATAATAATATGTTAGGTGGTATAGGCGAAGCATACTCCAGATCCCCTAAATCATACCAAATCACAGTACACAAAAAGGATTTATCAACCCCAAGTTGGTTAAAAGATGCAGTAATGTATCAAATATTTGTAGATCGCTTTTTTAATGGAAATGACCACAACACAATTGAAAATCCCAAGGAAAACTCTTTAATACACTCCCATTGGAAAAATACCCCCATATATATAAGAGACATTGAAAAGGGAAATGTAGTTCGTTGGGATTTTTTTGGAGGCAACCTCCTTGGAATTTTGAAAAAACTACCCTATCTAAAAGACCTTGGAATAACCGCAATTTACTTAAACCCAATTTTCGAATCTTCCAGTAATCATAAATATGATACTGGAGACTATAAGAAGATTGATTCAATGTTTGGTAGTAACGAGCTTTTTAGAGAACTTTGTGCCAGGGCACGGGAATATGGAATATACATTATCCTGGATGGAGTCTTTAGTCATACTGGAAGTGACAGCATATACTTTAATAAAGACGGTAAATACCCTGGCCTGGGCGCTTATCAGTCGAAGGATTCACCCTACTATAGATGGTATAAATTTCAAGAGTACCCTAACAAATATGAAAGCTGGTGGGGTGTAGATAGTTTGCCTAATGTAAACGAGATGGAGCCTGGTTATCAAGATTTTATTATCCATGATGTGGATAGTGTAAGCAGATATTGGGTTAAGCATGGTTCTATGGGATGGCGTTTAGACGTGGTTGATGAGCTCCCTGGTGAATTTATAAAAATGTTAAGAAAAGCAGTTAAGCAGGAAGATTCAGAGGCAATTTTGCTCGGTGAGGTATGGGAGGATGCCTCAAACAAAATCAGTTATGGAAACAAACGTGAATATCTTCTTGGTGATGAGCTGGACTCGGTTACAAATTATCCCTTTAGACAAGCCCTGTTAGATTTTGTGCTTGGCAGCATTAATGCACACACACTTCACTGCCGATTAATGAGCCTTTATGAAAACTATCCCTTACATCATTTTTACTCGGCAATGAATTTAATAGGAAGTCATGATGTGGCCAGGGCATTAACACTGGTTGGAGAAATGCCCCCTGAAGAGCACCTGTCCTTTGAGGAAAAATACAAATTACAATTAACTCCAGATCAAATGAATCTGGCAATATCACGTATGAAATTATTATCCCTCTTTCAAATGACCTTTCCAGGAATGCCATGCATATATTATGGTGATGAGGTTGGAATGGAAGGCTATGGGGACCCATTGTGTCGAAAAACCTACCCATGGGGTTTTGAAAACCATGACCTGCTGGACTGGTATAAAAAAATCATCTCACTGCGCCATGAATTTGATGCTTTAAAAACTGGTAAATGGTTTTCAATTATTATGGAACATGATATTTATGGGTTCATTAGGGTTATTGATAAGGGTCTGGATGTCTTTAATCAATCAAAAATCAATAATAGTTTACTTGTGATTTTTAATAGGAGTAAAGAAACTGGCCACAGCATTAATATTAGTCTCAACAACAATATATATTTTGGTGGACCAATAACTGATTTACTAAATTCTAATAATATAATTAACACTGAGGAGGGGAAACTGCAATTAACTATGCTGCCCCTTGAAGGAAAAGTGTTACTGCTAAGTTGACAGGAGGCAATAATAAACATGGGCAAATTAAGAAAAGCCGGAATCCTTTTACATCCCACATCTTTACCATCACCCTATGGTATAGGAGATTTAGGAAAGGAATCTTATTTATTCTTGGAATTCTTAAAAAACTGTAACCTGAACATATGGCAGATTTTACCTATAGGACCTGTTGGTTATGGCAATTCTCCCTATCAATCCTATTCTGCATTTGCTGGAAACCCTCTTCTTATCAATATTGAGCTTTTAATAGAAGAAGGCCTGCTACCTGACAGCATATTAATTGATTATCCTTCGCAGCTTGATTCAAATAAAATTGATTTTGCAAGGGTTAATATGTTAAAAGGTGAACTATTTCGCAAGGCTTTTAGTAGATTTAACGAGCTGCCAAAACCAGATGATTACTTTGTGTTTTTAGAGGAAAACAAATTATGGCTAAATAACTATGCTTTGTTTATGTCTGCAAAGAATTATTTTAATGGATCTGCATGGAATCAATGGGATAAAACCCTTGCATTAAGAGAGCATCAGGGTATAGGCTATTATTCCAATTTATTAAAAGAGGAAATAAATTATCATTTTTTTCTTCAGTACAAGTTTTTTCAGCAATGGAAACAATTAAAGAACCACGCGAATTTACTGGGCATAAAGATTATTGGTGATTTACCCATTTTTGTGTCCTATGATAGCAGTGATGTGTGGTCAAATCCCCAGCTTTTTGATTTAAATAATGAGGGAAATCCAAATCATGTTGCTGGAGTGCCCCCAGATTATTTTAGTAAAAATGGTCAATACTGGGGTAACCCCTTATACAGATGGCCTGTTATGGCTCAGGATGATTATTTCTGGTGGCAAGAAAGGTTCAGAAGTCTTTTAAAACTCGTGGATCTAATACGTATTGACCATTTCAGGGGATTTGAAGCATACTGGCAGATACCAGCTACAGAAGACACAGCAGTAAATGGCAAATGGATTAAGGGACCTGGAGCAAATTTTTTCTCAACCATTGAAAAGCATCTTGGTCCATTACCTGTAATTGCAGAGGACCTTGGCTTTATAACACCAGATGTACATAGGCTAAGAAATAGATTTAACTACCCAGGAATGCAGGTTCTTCAATTTGCATTTGAAGATGGGAAAGAGGCAATAGAGAAAGCCCTGGGAACTTATAACATGGCCGTTTATACTGGAACCCACGATAATGACACAACCCTTGGATGGTATAGGAATTGTCTTAGGGAAAAACCTAAAGCAATAAAGAACTTAAGCCAATACTGCAGCATTAATTTTAAAGAAGATGATAGTCATATAAGCTGGGAACTTATTGAACTGGCATTTAAATCCAAGGGAAAGTACGTTATTATTCCATTTCAGGATGTTTTAAGTTTAGATAGTACTGCTCGCATGAACTTTCCTGGTACAGTAGGGGATGACAATTGGAGCTGGAGGTTTAAAAAAGAGCAAATTAATGATATAATTATTACCCGATTAAAAATACTTTCACAAAAATACATTCAATAGTACTTTTCTATTTTCATGATTTTTAAGAAGGTGAATATATGCTTAAGCATCTTGTAAATTTTTGTGACTTTTGCTTTAAAAGAAAGGAAAAAGTACTTTTATACATTTTTAAAACAGATGTAAGACTATTGCAAGAAATTTTAATTTCAGATTATGAATATGAAAATGACTACATAATATTCAAAACTGACCATCAAGAAGAATTTCTTATAATGCTGGCAGAAACAAAATTACATATTCGTTTAACACCTGATCCTTCAATTGCACAATACCCTGATTATCCACGTGAAAGGAATTGGGGGAAAAAAATAATATTTGAGATAATTGACCAAATACATGGCCAGGATATTATATATTCAATTGGAACAAATAGGGAAAGCATACTAAATGAATACATAAAAAAATTTTTAAATTAGGATTTTGAGGCTTCAAAAATATTTACTCAAAACTATTGACTTAGGTATTTATACTTGTTATAATTACTCTTGTCGTTATCGGGGCGTAGCGCAGTTTGGTAGCGCACATGGTTTGGGACCATGGGGCCGGGGGTTCAAATCCCTCCGCCCCGACCAGTTTCTAGGCCCGTTGGTCAAGCGGTTAAGACACCGGCCTTTCACGCCGGTAACAGGGGTTCGAGTCCCCTACGGGTCACCATTTTTTGACATTTTTATGGGTGATTAGCTCAGTTGGGAGAGCGCCTGCCTTACAAGCAGGATGTCGGCGGTTCAAGCCCGTCATCGCCCACCATATAAATTTGGAGCTGTGGTGTAGTGGTCTAACATACCGGCCTGTCACGCCGGGGATCGCGGGTTCGACTCCCGTCAGCTCCGCCATTTTAAGCCGACGTAGCTCAACGGTAGAGCAGCTGACTTGTAATCAGCAGGTTGCGGGTTCAAATCCCATCGTCGGCTCCACTCTTAAAAAAATCTTACAACAAATATGCCGACGTAGCTCAATGGTAGAGCAGCTGACTTGTAATCAGCAGGTTGCGGGTTCAAATCCCATCGTCGGCTCCAGAGCAAGTTATCAAAACAGCAAAGTACAGCTGTTTTTTTTATTTCATTAAACATGTATAAAATAATATACAAAGATACAATAATAAGCAATATATAAACAACTAATCTAATGGGGTGTAGCCAAGTGGTAAGGCAGCGGTCTTTGGAATCGCCACTCGTAGGTTCAAATCCTGCCACCCCAGCCACATATTTTGTCATGAATACCTCTCACCATATCACATAAAGATATGGTGTTTCTTATTATCACTGTGATATAATACATTTTAAAGAGGGGAGGACAAGTTTATGCCAAAAATAAAAATTGTTACTGACTCAACTGCATATTTGAAGAAACAGGATATTGATAAGTATAGTATAAAAATAGTCCCTTTAAGCGTAACATTAGACAATGAAAATTTTAAAGAAGACACTAAATCTCATGAAGAGTTTTTTACTCAACTTAAAAAGTCTAAAGGCTTTCCTACCACATCACAACCATCAATTGGTGATTTTCACAAAGCATATACTGAAATTTTAAATGAATATGATGAAATAATATCCATACATATATCTGAATTAATTAGTGGCACCATGCATTCAGCAAGTACTGCAGCTTCCGAGATTGGCTCAGACAATATTAGTATTTTTGATTCAGCCACTACTGCTGCTGCTTTGGAAGATATGGTTTTAACTGCTGCGGAAATGGCTTCATCAGGCCATTCAAGAGAGGAAATCATAAATAAACTTAATTATATCAAGAATTCTAATAGGCTTTTATTTATGGTAGATAATTTAAAATACCTGCATAAAGGTGGAAGGATAGGAAAAGCTGGTTCAATCCTTGGAACCATTCTTCAAATAAAGCCAATTTTATATATACGTGGTGAAGTTGGATTATTTGATAAGGTTAGAACACATAAAAAAGCCCTGCAACGAATTATTCAAGAAGTAGAAACAGTGGCTAATGAAAATGGTGGCATAAACAATATTAAGATAAGCATTATCCAAGTACATAATGAACAAGGACTTCGTGAATTAGAAATGCTTTTAAAGGAAAAATGGCCTGAGGTTGAATATGAAACCTCTAGCTGTGGACCAGTTATTGGTTCCCATGTAGGGCCTGGCGGATTGGGATTAACATTTAGGCCAAAATAAGGAGAATAAAACCTGCCTCATGCAGGTTTTTACTCTCCTTATTTTCTGCTTTATTTTACATGCCACAATAGGGTATTTGTCATATTGTTCAGAAACATATTATGTTTTCTTAAGGCTTTTTTTGCTTTAAATATATAAGTTTGTGATATAATGCACATAAGAATATGTGATAAATTACACAAGCTTTTATCAAGAAATTAACCTTTATGGAATAAGACCTATATCTTTAACTTATATATATATCAAAAAAAGGAATAAACCATGGTACAAGGTAATTTTAGTTGGTACAAGGATTTTTATGACTTTTGTAGAATAGCTACAATATTAGTATATTTCGAAAGTAGGTAAAATACTATCCGTTCTATGGCATATTTGACTACCTTAAGTTTTTTTAAGGGAAAAATAGTATTTATGCAGAATAAGTAGGGCGATAGGATTAATAATGTTAATCCTTGCTATTAAAATAACTAATAAAGGGGTGTGTGCGTATAGTATAGCTGCAAATTTATTAAGTATAGCTAAATACATCTTTACTAACCAATAAGACAAATAATACACTAACTTAATTTAGAATTATTCTTAACACTATTGAAATTATCCAAGATGAAGTAGAAAGATGGGGTGTAGTAATAATGAAAATCGCAGTTTCTGGTAAAGGTGGAGTTGGAAAAACAACAATATCTGCTAGTTTAATAAGTTTTTTTCTTGGCAAGGGGTATAAAGTCTTTGCTGTTGATGCTGATCCTGATGTTAGTTTAGGCACAGTCTTAGGTATAGACGACGATTCAGTAGATGGCTTAAAACCTATTGTTGAAATGCGTGAAGTTATATCCAAAAAAAGCGGTGGCGGCGGAGCATATTTTCCACTAGATCCTCAAGTAGAGGATATTCTAGAAGAGTACGTAATCCAAAAGGATAACCTTTTCTTTCTTAAAATGGGTGCAGTAAAGCAAGGTGGTTCAGCCTGTTACTGTAGAGAAAATACAGTCTTAAATGCCTTGGTTAACTCATTACTTGTGAAACAAAAAGAGATTGTGCTTTTAGATATGGGAGCAGGTATAGAACATTTAACTAGGGGAACATCTGGTGGAGTAGATTTAATGTTAATTGTCACAGAAGCCAGTAAGGTTAGTGTTAATACAGCACTAACTGTTAAAAAACTTGCCCAGGAACTTGGTGTAAAAAACATCAACTTTATAGGCAACAAGATTAGAACAGAAAAAGAAAAGGAATTTTTAAAAAGCACCTTGCCGCCAAATGAATTATTGGGCTTTATTGAGTATAACGAAGAAGTTTTAGAACGTGCAATGGGAACCCACCCCCTTGAAATGAGCAGCGCAGCCAGTATTAACATTAAAGCTATTGGAGAAGAGATCCTGGCCAGAAACAGCTGATTTATCAATTTTTATAATAAATTTATATCAGGGAGGTATAAGTATGCCAAGATTTAGGGATTTATGTCACAATTGTAGGCCTTCTGATGCTCCAAGGGTACCAGAACGTAAATTAAGAGAACGTTCAGTAGACCCAGCTGCATTAGAAATGCTCGAAAAAGCAAAACAAATTGGAGTGGATACTGCATACGACAGGGTCGTAGCCCAGCAGCCACAGTGTAAGTTTGGCTATGAAGGTATTTGTTGTAGAGTTTGTGCCATGGGACCATGTAGAATCAAAGATGGTGACGGTCCAGAAAGCAAGGGCATTTGTGGTGCCAATGCTTACACAATTGTTGCTAGAAACATAGTCAGATTGATAGCAGCTGGAACGTCCGCTCACTCAGACCATGGCAGACATATTGCAAAGGTATTGTTACACAGCGCCGAAGGCCACGCACCTGACTACAAAATAGCTGATGCCGACAAGTTAATGTCAGTTGCCAAAAAAGTCGGCCTTGATATTGAAGGAAAATCAATAGAGGAAGTTACAAAGGAAGTAGCTATAGCTGCTTTAACTGACTTTGGTAGATACACAGATGAACCACTTACATGGATCAATACTTTTATTACTGAAGGTAGAAAAGCAAAATTCAATGCTACAAATATTATGCCAAGCAGCATAGATGGTTCTATCACCGGTCTGTTGCACCAGACTCATATTGGTGTAGATACTGATCCAGTTAATATTATCTTTGGTGGATTAAAAACTGCATTGTCAGACTTAAATGGTTGTTCACTTTCAACAGACCTTACTGATATTTTGTTTGGTACTCCAAGGCCTGTTGTTACTGAAGCCAACCTTGCTGTACTTGAAAAAGATAAGGTTAATATTGTTGTCCATGGTCACAACCCATTGTTAAGCCAGATGGTTGTTAAGGCTGCCAGGGAAATGGAAGCTGAAGCCAAAAAAGCCGGTGCAACAGGTATTGGCTTGTCAGGAATTTGCTGTACTGGTAATGAGGTATTGGTTAGAGAAGGCGTACAAATTGCAAGTAACTTCGCTTCCCAGGAATTAGCCATTATGACAGGGGCTGTGGACGTTATGGTGGTTGACGTTCAGTGTATTATGCCTGGTTTAAGGGCTGTTTCTGAGTGTTTTGATACTAAAATTGTTACAACCATGCCTATTTCCAAGATACCAGGTTCATATCACTTTGCTTTTGATGAAGAGCATGCTGTAGAATCTGCAAAGGCTATCATTAGATTAGCCATTGATACTTTTAAGGAAAGACAAGGAAAACAGGTTGATATTCCACAGATTAAAAACAAGGTAACTGCCGGTTTTAGTATGGAAGCCTTAAAAGAGATTTTTGGATGTGTCAACCCTGAAGAACCATTACAAGTCCTTGCAGATGCATTAGATTCTGGTGAAATCAAGGGTATTGCTTATCTAATTGGATGTAACAACTTAAAGGTAATGCAAGACGATACTCATTTAAAAATTGCCATGGAATTGGTGAAAAATGATGTACTTGTAATTTGTGGTGGCTGTTCAGCTCAAACATTTGCCAAGTATGGTCTATTAACATCTGAAGCAGCTGAGCAATACGCTGGAGAAGGACTTAAGAAGTTCCTCAACCGCTTAAATGAAGCTGCTGGAGATAAATTGGACGAGAAACTTCCATTAATGTTTCATACCGGTTCTTGTGTTGACTATTCAAGGGGTGCAAGGCTAGCAAATGAATTAGCAACTTTAATGGGAATTGACATGCCCAAGCTTCCCTTTGTAGTTTCAGCTCCTGAAGCAATGAGCGAAAAGGCAGTTGCTATTGGTTGTTATTGGCTGGCGCTAGGTATTCCTGTTCATGTTGGTGTATTGCCTCCAATTGAAGGTAGTGACCTTGTATATGGTGTTGCCACTCAAATTGCATCTGATGTATTTGGTGGATACTTCATATTTGAAGTAGATGGAAATGTTGCTGCCAAGAAAATTCTGAATGCATTAGAATATCGTACTTGGAAGCTTGGAGTTCATAAGCAGACAGCAGAAAAATTTGAAACAAGCCTTTGCCAGGGTTATTAAAACTACTTCTTGAAAGGGGGATTATATAATGTCTAATTTTGACCAAATTTATGAAGGTGTTATTACTGAAGGTCAGGAGCCAAAGAAATTATTTCAGCAAGTATATAATGGTGCGGTAATTGCTACAAGCTATGCTGAAATATTATTAAATAAAGCTATAGCCGATTTTGGAGCTAACCAGGAAATAGGTTATCCAGATACAGCTTATTATCTGCCTGTTATTAGATCTTTAAGCGGTGAAGAAGTAACAAAACTAGGTGAACTTCCACCTATCCTTAACAGGTTAAGGGGTCAAATATACGAGCCCCTTACCTTTGAAAATGCAAGATTAGCAGGTGAGGCAGTTTTATATGCAGCTGAAATCATTGAAACAGTACGTTATTTAAGAAAAGAAAATATGAACGTGGATCCCTGGACTGGTTTCTTGGGAGACCCTGTAATTAGAAAATATGGTATTAAAATGGTTGACTGGTCAATTCCAGGTGTTGCCGTAATCTTAGGAAGAGCTAAAGACAGCGAGGCTGCAAAAACACTAGTTGCTGACTTAATGAGCAACGGCTTGATGATATTCCTTAGTGACGAGGTAATTGAACAGTTATTAGAACAAGATGTTAAACTTGGTATTGACTATATTGCATTCCCGTTAGGAAACTTTACTCAAGTTGTTCACGCAGCCAACTTTGCTTTAAGGGCAGGTATGGCTTTCGGCGGAATAGCACCTGGCTTGAGAGAAGAACACAGAGATTACCAACACAGAAGAGTTAAGGCTTTCATCCTTCACCTTGGTGAAAGAGATGAAGTAAAAACATCTGCTGAGATGGGATGTATCTTCCTAGGCTTCCCAGTAATTACTGATCAACCCCTTGCTGAAGACGAGCAGATAAAAGACTGGTATATTTCTCAACCAGATTACAGTAAAATGATCCAGACTGCCTTGGAAGTTAGAGGAATTAAGATCGTTAAGGCTAAAATTGATTTGCCAGTTAACTTTGGCCCAGCCTTCAAAGGTGAAACAATTCGTAAAGCTGACATGTACGTTGAAATGGGCGGCGGTAAAACAACTTCATTTGAATTAGTTTGTTCCGTTGGTGAAAATGAAATAGAGGATGGGAAAATTGAAGTTATTGGTCCTGAACTTGATGAAATAGAAGAAGGTTCAAGAATCCCCTTTGGTTTAATGATAGATATTTATGGGCGTAAAATGCAAACAGACTTTGAAAGTGTTCTTGAAAGAAGAATCCATGACTTCATCAACTACGGTGAAGGGTTATGGCATACAGCTCAAAGAGATATTAACTGGTTAAGAGTCAGTAAAGATGCAAAAGCTAAAGGAATCAAATTCAAGCATTATGGAGATATATTAATAACCAAATTTAAGAGTGAATTCCCAGCCATTGTTGACAGGGTTCAAGTTACAATAATTACGGATCCTGCCGCTGTTGAAGAAAAAGTTCAGATTGCCAGGGCAAAATACAGGGAAAGAGACGATAGAATGAGAGGTTTAACTGACGATAAGGTTCAAGAATTTTACTCCTGCACCTTATGTCAATCCTTTGCTCCTAACCACGTATGTATAGTTACTCCTGAAAGGGTAGGTCTATGTGGAGCTGTTAGCTGGTTAGACGGCAGAGCATCTTATGAAATTAACAGCACAGGCCCTAACCAACCTATACCTAAAGGTGAAGCTATTAATGATGTTACAGGCGAATGGAAGAGTTGTAATGATTTCATTTTCACTACATCTAACAGATCAATAGAAAGTGTTTGTATGTATACCTTAATGGAAAAACCAATGACCTCATGCGGCTGCTTTGAAGCCATCATGGCAATTGTACCTGAAGCAAATGGTATAATGCTTACAATGCGTGAGCATAGTGGTGATACTCCCTGTGGCATGACCTTCTCCACACTAGCTGGTATGATTGGTGGAGGGGTTCAAACACCTGGTTTCATGGGCATTGGCAAGAGTTATATAGTTAGTAGAAAATTTATTACCGCTGACGGTGGTATTGCAAGAATTGTGTGGATGCCAAAAGCTTTAAAAGAATTCCTAAGGGATGACTTTGTCAAAAGAAGTGTTGAAGAAGGCCTTGGAGAAGATTTTATCGACAAAATTGCAGATGAGACAATCGGAACTACTGTTGATGAAATACTTCCCTTTCTCGAGGAAAAAGGACATCCAGCATTAACCATGGAACCTTTAATGTAATTAATTTTTGGGTGCTGTTTTTAACGGCACCCAACCACAATAAAAACATATTAATTATGCAACTTTAATTTAGAAAGGGGATCAGTTTATGGGCTTAACAGGTTTGGAAATTTACAAACAACTTCCAAAAAAGAACTGTGGAGAATGTGGACCTCCAACTTGCCTAGCATTTGCCATGAATCTCGCAAGTGGTAAAGCAGCATTGGATGCTTGTCCATATGTAAGTGATGCAGCAAGGGAAGCATTAGAATCAGCATCAGCTCCCCCAATCGCTTTAGTAAAAGTTGGTACTGGGGATTATGTTGTGGAAATGGGTGACGAAACAGAACTATTCCGTCATGATAAGAAGTTTTACCACGAAACTGCATTTGCCATAAAGGTTAGTGACAACTTGTCAGAAGAAGAAATTAACGAAAAGATTAAGGCTATTAACAGCTTGGTAATTGAAAGAGTTGGTATGCACTATAAAGCACAGTTTGTAGCCATTGATAATGAATCAGGTAATGCAGACGCATTTGTAAAGGCTGTTGAGGTAGCTAATAGCATTACAGATATGCCATTAGTTTTAATGTCTAAAAATGTCTCTGCTATTGGAAAGGCGCTTGATATAGCAGCTGATAAGAAGCCTCTGGTTTACGCAGCTACAGAAGAAAACTACGAAGAAATGACTAGTTTAGCTAAGGAAAAAAATGTTCCTCTAGCTGTGTATGCAGAAGGCTTGGATGCTTTAGCTGACCTGGTTCAAAAAATAGTTAACTTAGGACATAAGCAGCTGGTTTTAGATCCAGGCAGCAGAGATCTATCCCAAACCATTGCTAACTTTGTACAGATTCGTCGTCAGGCTATTAAGAAAAAATTCAGACCATTTGGTTACCCTGTCATGGCGTTTACTCAGTCTGCTGAGCCTTTAGAGGAAGTTGTTGAGGCAGTTTCATTAACAGGTAGATATGCAAGCCTGGTTGTAATGAATACAGCCGATCCAGCTCATATGGTTCCATTAATGTCCTGGAGACAGAACCTATATACAGACCCACAGGTTCCAATTCAAGTTCAGGAAAAAGTCTATGCTGTGGGTGAAGTTAATGAAAATTCACCTGTTTATATCACAACTAATTTTTCATTATCCTTCTACACAGTACAAGGTGAAGTTGAATCCAGTAAGATTCCTTCATATATTATTCCAATCAATACTGATGGAACTTCAGTATTAACTGCATATTCAGCAGGCAAATACGAACCTGAGCAAATCGCTGCAGTTCTTAAGAAAATAGGTATTGAAGATCAGGTAAAACATAGAAACGTTGTTATTCCAGGCCTGGTTGCTGTTATAAGTGGTAAGCTTGAGGATGCATCCGGATGGAAAGTTATCGTTGGGCCAAGAGAAGCTTCAGGTATACCATCTTTTGCCAAGAGTCAATTTGCGTAGGAGCTGATTAAATGAAATACACGGTGACCTTTCTCCCAGATAAAATTATAACAGAAACAGAAGCCGGTAAATCTTTACTCCATGCTGCAAACTCTGCAGGTATTGGAATAAAGAGTTCTTGTGGCAGTGAAGGCACCTGTGGACGATGTAAGGTAAAGGTTGTAGAAGGAAAGTACCTCTACGATGAAAGATTTACTTGTACATTACCCGAAAAATACCGAGATGCTGGCTTTATCCTAGCCTGCAAGGCATATGTTGAGGATAACATAACTGTAGAAATTCCTGCAGAATCTAGATTAGATGAGCATCAAGTTTTACTGGAAGATAAGCAAGGTGTTTTAGCGGAAAAGGATCTGCCCATATTAAATGGATATACACTAGATCCCTTATGCAAAAAAATACGGCTAACCATGGATGCTCCAAATCTAACTGAGATTATTAGTGATGTATCAAGATTGGAAACAGAACTATCTAAACAAGCTGGTATCAAAAAACCCATAATCGGACTGCCAGTATTGACCCAAATGGCCGAAAACCTTAGAAAAGAAAATTGGCAGGTTACAGTTACTGTTGCTTATAATGGTAGAGATTATGAGATAGTTCGAATAGAACCTGGACATGATACAAATCCGTGTTATGGTATTGCAGTAGATATTGGTACTACTACAGTAGTAGCCAGCTTAGTAGACATGGAGAAGGGATTGTCCATTGAAAAATTAGGAACATATAATCGTCAAGCCAAGCTGGGTGATGATGTAGTTTCTAGAATGATACATTGTTCCTCTGAACAAAATGGATTAGAGGAGCTGCAAAATCTTGTTGTTCAAACCATTAATGATTTAACAGGTAAATTAATAGTTAGAAACAACCTTTCACCTGATGACATAGGAATAATGGTTACCTCTGCCAATACAACCATGACCCATCTTTTTTTAGGTCTACATCCCAAGTATATTAGGTTGGAGCCATACGTTCCTACTGCAACCTTTGCACCAGTAGTTAAAGGTAAAGAACTAGGATTGCAGATCCATCCTGAAGGACTTGTATATAGTTTTCCTGCTGTAGCAAGTTATGTAGGGGGGGACATTGTCTCAGGAGCACTCATCACAAATATATCTAAAAAAGAGGAGCTTACTCTTTTCATAGATATTGGTACTAATGGAGAAATAGTGCTAGGCAATCAAGATTGGCTAATCAGCTGTGCATGTTCTGCTGGGCCAGCTTTTGAAGGTGGCGGTATAACTTATGGGACACGGGCTATGAAGGGAGCCATTGAGAGAGTAGAAATTGACAATGATACCTTTGATGTTAAGGTTAGTACAATAGATTCTGCTAAGGCAATTGGTATTTGTGGTTCTGGTTTAATAGATTGCATAGCTAAAATGCACCAGGTGGGAATAATAGATAGAACAGGTACCTTCCAGGATACAGAATCCAGGAGAGTACAAATTACCCATGACGATAAGCTTTTCATCCTAGTATGGAAAGAAGAATCAGGTATTGGTAAGGATATATATATTTCTGAAAATGACATTAAAAACCTGATAAGATCAAAAGGTGCCGTTTTTGCCGGTATTCAAAGTCTTTTGAAAACATTACAATTAGAGATTGAGCTGATTGATAAGATTTTGATTGCTGGAGGATTTGGTAACTATTTAAATATTTCCGATGCAGTTAGAATAGGCTTATTGCCAGACCTGCCAATTGAAAAATATGAATTTGTTGGGAACACCTCTCTAAAAGGTGCAGAGTTGGCTTTAATATCCAAGGAGGCATGGAATCATGCCGAGATTATTGGTAAAATGATGACATATTTGGAGCTATCAGTAGGCAACCTTTTTATGGATGAGTTTATGCAGGCCATTTTCTTACCTCATACTGATTTGAAGCTATTTCCTTCAGTTGAATTACACACTAATTTATAAAATAGGCGGTGATCCACCATGACTGTAACAATAGCCGTAGCAGGCAAGGGAGGAACAGGTAAAACCACTTTTGCAGCCTTGGTAATTAGAAATCTAGTAAGTGCCAATAAGGGAAGCGTATTTGCCGTAGATGCTGATCCCAATTCTAACCTTAACGAGGCTTTAGGTTTAAAAGTAGATAAGGCCATTTCAGAAATATTAGAGGCGACCAAGGATCCAAAGGCGGTTCCTGAAGGTATGAGTAAACATATGTTCATTGAATATATGCTCTCAAAGGCTATTATTGAAACTAAACATATGGATTTACTGGTTATGGGAGGTCCGCAGGGTCCTGGATGCTATTGTTATCCAAATGATATATTAAAGGGTAATATGGATAAACTAACTCCAAATTATGATTATGTGGTAGTAGATAATGAAGCTGGGCTAGAGCATATAAGCAGAGGCACTATTAAAAAGGTTAATTACCTATTTGTTATTAGTGATAGTTCAGTTAGAGGTATTAGATCTGCAGGCAGGGTGCGGGAGCTTATCCAATCACTTCAAAGCAAAATAGACAAGGTTTATCTTGTAATCACCAAGATCATCAATGAGAAGCAGTTGGATACATTAATGCCTGAGATTGAAAAGACTGGATTAGATTTTATTGGGTATATCCCAATGGACGAGCAGGTTGTAGATTTTGATCTGCAAGCAAAACCTTTATTTGACTTGCCGGATGACAGCAAAGCAGTTCAATCCATTAAGCAAATTCTCGATAAGTCAGTTTTTAATAATTAATTTTATCATTGGAAAGGAGAGAAGTTTATGGCAGTAGCAATATTAAAAGATAGAAACCCTTCTAAGGTTATTGAAGTAACAATTGGCGCCACCAAGGAACAAGGTGGTACCCGTTCTCACACTATCACTGTTGGCGGAGATTCTGCACTTCCATTTCTTCATTTTGAAGGTGAATTTCCTAACAAGCCTGTTGTAGCTATGGAAGTTCAAGACATGATTCCACGTTGGGGTGAAACCCTAAAAAATGAACTTAGTGACGTATGGGGTAATCCTGCAGAGTGGGCCCAAAAGTGCGTAGAGGACTTTGGAGCAGATTTAATTTACCTTAAGTTAGATGGTGCTCATCCTGACGAAGCCAATCATTCCCCAGAAAAGTGTGCTGAAATAGTAAAAAAAGTACTTGAAACCGTAAGCGTACCATTAATTGTTTCAGGCTGCGAAGTTGAAGAAAAAGATAATGAGGTATTACCAGTTGTTGCTGAGGCAGCTGCAGGTGAAAACCTTCTTTTAGGTGTAGCTGAACAGGATAATTACAAAACATTAACGGCTGCATGCATGGTCCACAAGCATAACATAATTGCTCGTTCACCTCTTGATATTAACATCTGCAAGCAGCTTAACATTTTAATTACTGAAATGAACCTTCCTGCTAACAGAATAGTTATTGACCCAACTATTGGTGGCCTTGGATATGGAATAGAATATGCATATTCTATTCTTGAAAGGGCTAGATTAGGTGCGTTACAGGGAGACAAAATGCTTGCAATGCCAATCATTGCAACTGCAGGTTATGAATCATGGAAAACAAAAGAAGCTAATGCTGTAGTTCCAGAGTGGGGTAATGTAGTAGATAGAGGTATTCTATGGGAAACAGTTACAGCTACTTCTCTATTGCAAGCTGGAGTGCACATCTTATTAATCAGGCATCCAAAATCTGTTCAATTAATCAAAAAAAATATTGCTCAATTAATGACGCCAAACCAGTTATAAAACGAAACTTTAATTTAAAATATTGCTGCAGTACCTCAAGTTTACTGCAGCAAAAGTTATATTTTTAATATGAAGGAGGTCAATTTAATGCTTATTATCGGTGAAAGAATTAACGGTATGTTTACAGACATTAAAAAGGCAATTCAAGAAAAAGATCCTAAATCTGTTCAAGAATGGGCAAAAAGACAAGAAGAAGGTGGAGCCCATTATCTAGACATTAACGTAGGACCTGGTTCTGCTGATAGAGTTGGTGCAATGAGATGGTTGGTAGAAGTTACTCAAGAAGCCTCTGAACTTCCATTATGCTTGGATTCTACTGACTTTAAAGCCATTGAAGAAGGCCTAAAGCTTTGCAAAAAGCCTGCAATAATTAACTCCACTTCCGCTGAAAGAGAGAAAATTGAAGTTTCTTTCCCATTGGCTGTTAAATATAATGCTTCAATCATTGGTCTAACAATGGACAAAAAGGGTATTCCAAAGGATTCAGATTCCAGGCTGGCTTTTGCTATGGAATTAGTTGCTGCAGCTGATGAGTTTGGTCTTCCAATGGAAAACCTAATTATTGACCCCCTGATTTTACCAGCAAATGTAGCTCAGGATCATGCCCCTGAAGTATTAAAAACCTTACAGCAAATTAAGATGTTAGCAAATCCTGCACCAAAGACAGTTTTAGGCTTATCTAATGTTTCCCAAAACTGTGCTGACAGACACTTAATTAACAGAGTTTACTTGGCTATGGCCATGGCATGTGGTTTAGATATGGCTATTGCTGATGCAAATGACGATGACTTAATGGAAGTTGCAGCAACTGGAGAAATTCTTCTAAATCAAAATATTTACTGCGACTCCTATGTTAAATTATTTAAAACGAGAAATCGTTCCTAATTTACCATCCAAAAATGGGTTAGACCATTAGGCCTAGCCCATTTTTTATCCTAGAAATAAAATTTTTCAAGAAGTTCTCATGATTACAATAATAAAATACCAGAAATTCCATGAATTCCTCCTGGAAAGATGGTTGTCTATAGTCAACTTTTCAGTTAAAATACACTATAGTAATATTTTCAAGTATTAAAATATTCATAATATATCTTTTTTTTACACTACAGCAATATTCTAATACAAGCTTTGGGGGTTGAGAATAATGGAGAACCGTTTTAAAAATTCACTTTTAGACAAGAATACCATGTCAATCACATGGGAAGTAGTACCAGGCAGGGGGGCCAGAGAAAAAGCCCAGGAAGTAGCCATGGAGGCTGCCGAAATAGCTGCAAAAAGTGGAAGAATCCATGCAATTACAATTACCGATAACCCAGGTGGTAATCCTGCAATTTTAGCAGATACACTTGGAATGGAAATGCTTAAATTAGGCATTGAGCCCCTTGTGCATTTCACATGTAAAGACAAGAACCGTAACCAGTTAGAAAGTCAGCTTTATTCTATGGATAGAGCAGGGGTTCGTAATCTTTTAGTTATGACTGGTGACTATCCTGTTTCCGGCTATGAGGGAAGACCAAAGCCAGTTTTTGACTTGGATCCGATTCATGTTTGTAAGCTAATTAATGATATGAACCATGGTCTTGAGGTTCAAGGCTTTAAGGGCACTATAAAGCACGCAAGTAGTGACTTTTTCCCAGGAGTTGCTGTTTCACCTTTTAAAGCTAATGAAGCTGAGCTTATGGCCCAGTATTTTAAATTAAAAAAGAAAATAGCTGGTGGAGCTCAATTTGTTGTTACAAACCTTGGCTATGATGCTAGAAAGTTTCATGAAGTTATTCAGTTTATGAGACTAAACAATTTAAACGTGCCAATAGTTGGAAACCTATATATATTACCTTATGGCGCTGCGAAAATAATGAATGAGAACAAGCTTCCAGGATGTGTTGTAACTGATAAACTGTTAGCTCAATTAAATGAGGAAAAGAATGCACCAGATAAGGGTGTAGAAGCTAGAATGCTGCGAGCTGCAAAAATGTATGCGTTCATGAAAGGTATGGGCTTTGATGGAGTTCATATTGGTGGCCATGGAATTAAATTTGAGCAGGTAGAATATATTTTGGAAAAAGGCGAGGAATTAAGTGCCAATTGGATGGACTACATTCATGAATTTGATTTCCCAATGCCTGATGGTTTTTATTTATACGAAAAGGACTCAAAAACAGGTTTAAATACTGAGAATCTAGCAAATACAAAGGGCCGACCCCTTGATACTCCAGTAGGCGGTGTATATAGAGTTTCCAGAGTTGTTCACAATCTGATGTTTGAGCCAGGAAAAAATTTCTTTGGCCTTATGCGCGGCATTTCAAAATCTGTAGATGGTTCATCAATGGAAAAGGTTTATCATGGGCTTGAGCACATTGCAAAGGTCGTGATGTATGACTGTAAAGATTGTGGTGACTGTGCCCTGTCAGATCTGGCATATGTGTGTCCCATGTCACAGTGTCCTAAAAATCAGCGTAATGGAGCATGTGGTGGCAGTTACTATGGTTGGTGTGAAGTCCATCCTAATAAGAGAAAATGTATTTATGTAAAAGCTTACTCAAGGCTAAAGAATTATGGAGAAGAAAAACAACTAGACTCCTATCATGTTGCGCCATGTAACTGGGATCTATACCAAACATCATCATGGATAAACTTTTATTTAGGAAAAGACCATTCAGCAGAGCGTCTTGGAATTAAAAAGCCTGAAAAATAAGATTTAATATAACTTTTAAGAAAACACTAGATTAACTCTGGTGTTTTCTCATTCTTAGTGGCATATTCTTGTCCCCTTTAGAATACTTGTTTTATAAGTATATTTTTATAAAAGGGTGATAAAATTGAATGTAAGAAGAAATAAAGAGCTTGAAATAAAAATAGTCAACCTCACAGAGCAGCTTATTCAAAATGTAATTAAAGCAAGCCTTACATATGAATACGAAAAATCCTTCATTTTGGAAGATGCTCAAAATCTTATTTTGGAATTGTCAGAATTAATACATGATCTAATTCAGGACGAGGAACATCTAGAATCCATGCTTAATCAGCTAATATTTCAAAAGCTTCCGGGAGATCATATATTAGAAAGTTTTGAAGATTTTAAAGATGTACTAGCAGAGTTAATTCAAAAAGGCGTAAGCAAATATCGCCTTAGCTTGAGTGAAAACCAACCTGAAGAAGAAGTGTATGAGGAAGACATATCAAATGAAATTAAAGTGAAAAATATTAATCCCCCTAATGAGGCCCCAGTGTATAATAAAAAAGAAACAGATAAGCTTATTTTCCAAATCAAAAGGATTTTTCCAGGTATATCTATAGAAAAAGATGTACCTTATAAAGGCAGGAAATTTCAATACTATATCCCACAAATGAAAATAGTTGTTGAGCTTCAGGACAATAAAGAAGATTTAAATGGAGCAAAAGGTTTTAAAGACTTAATAGCAGAAAAAGAAGGTTATAAAATAGTAAGGATTCCGCCAAATTATTCACTTTCTACCTTAAAAAAGTTAATAAAATTATAAAAAACACTAGAGAAATAGTAGAATCTCTGTTATAATAGTTTAAAATTAATAACTAAAATGCAATGAACAGGAAAAAGTAAGTAGAAAATCTTTTCACAGAGAGCTGGAAAACGGTGTAAACCAGTAAAAGATACTGCTGAATGCCACCTGTGAGCATTAGGACTGAATTTTAGTAAGTTCTTAACGTTTTTTTCGCGTTAAAGAAAAAAAAGTGGGTAAAATAAAATTACCTATTAGGGTGGTACCGCGGGCTATCTCTCGTCCCTTGACGATAGATAGTCCTTTTATATTTTGAAGGGAGATGGTAATATAATGCGTTATAAAATATTGGAAATCTTAGAGAAAAATGGTCGCCTGGATTATAAACAAATAGCTGCCATGCTAGATCTTAATGAAAATGACATTAAAAATGAAATTCTTGCCATGGAGCAAGAGGGTATTATCCTTCAATATGGAGCTTTAATTAACTGGGATAAGGCTGGAAAAAATGATGTTGTTACTGCTCTTATTGATGTTAGGGTCACACCCCAAAGAGACGTAGGCTTTGATGAATTAGCTGCAAAAATATACAAATATCCAGAGGTTAAATCAGTATTTTTAATGTCCGGTACTTATGATTTTTCGGTGCAGATTGTTGGAAAAAGTTTAAAAGAGGTTGCAGAGTTTGTTCACAAAAAACTTGCCATAATAGAAGGGGTTCAAAATACTACTACCCATTTTGTATTGAAGAAATATAAAGTTGCAGACGTAATTTTAGAGGATAATGAAAAGGATAGACGGCAGGTGATTACTCCATGAGTGACAGCAGTAGATTTTTATGCCAGAGGGTAAAGGATATACCACCATCGGGGATTAGAAAATTTTTTGATTTGGTAGCTGGAACTCCTGGGGTAATATCTTTAGGTGTAGGTGAGCCAGATTTTGTAACACCCTGGCATGTAAGGGAAGCTTGTAACCACTCCCTTTCCCAGGGATACACAATGTATACTTCCAATAAGGGATTACCTGAGTTACGAAACGAACTAAGAAAATTTATAAATAGAGAATATTCTCTGGATTATTGTCCAGAAAATCAAATTTTGATAACAGTTGGTGCAAGTGAAGGGGTTGACCTGGCTGTAAGGGCTATAACTAATCCTGGAGATGAAGTATTAGTTTGTGAACCTTCTTATGTTTCATACAAACCATGTGTAACCCTTGCCGGAGGCACACCTGTACCCATCCAAACTGAAGAAAAATATGCCTTTAAATTACAGCCCCATCAACTAAGGGGAGCCATTACACCTAAAACAAAGGCAATTATATTTTGCTATCCTAACAATCCTACTGGTGGGATTATGGATAGGGAAGACTTAGAGGCTATTAGAGACATAATCATTGAAAATGATTTACTTGTTATAAGTGATGAGATTTATAGTAAGCTTACCTATGGTAAACAGCATGTCTCCATTGCAACCCTTCCGCAGATGCAGGAGAGAACAATTATCTTAAATGGTTTTTCCAAAGCCCAGGCTATGACAGGGTGGAGAATTGGTTATGCCTTTGGTCCTGAGCCTTTGATAGCAGCCATGGTAAAAATACACCAGTATACCATGCTATGTGCCCCAATAATGGGCCAAAAAGCTGCAATCGAATCTCTAAAAAATGGTGATGACTATATTAATCAAATGTATCATGAATATGATAAAAGAAGGCGTTTAGTTTATAATTCTTTTAAGGATATGGGCCTGGATTCTTTCGAACCAGAAGGAGCCTTTTATATCTTTCCTAATATCACCAGAACTGGCTTAACCTCTGAGGAGTTTGCAGAAAAACTGCTAGGGGAGGAACAAGTAGCTGTAGTTCCTGGTACTGCATTTGGTCTTGGTGGAGAAGGGCATATCCGTTGTTCATATGCTTCTTCTGTAGCTAACCTTGTTGAAGCCATGAAGCGAATTGAGAGGTTTGTTGAGAAAAGAATTAATGGAAGATAAGTAGAATAAGCGAAGAGTAATCTTCGCTTATTCTTAGATTTCAATATCTATTCTATGTAAAGAGATTTCACTAAAACATTAATGCTTAATACATTTATCGCTGTCATATATTCCACGTCATCCAAAATAATTTCCTGCATTTTTTTTATGACCAGGGGAATACTATACATTTCATATTTGGCAGTTAATTCAATTGTAATGATTATTCCCTCTGCATGGGTTTCTATGTCAATTCTAGTTAACCTTACAAAAATCCTAGACTTTTTAACAGAATATTTAATAATATCCTTGAGTACAGGATCCTTAATATAAAACCTTCCTAAATAATTAAATGTGGGACGCACTACAGTTTGTTCCAAATGGATGGGCTTTGATGGATTATTATCTTTTAGAGTATTATTAAACAATACTTTAAAGGGCTGTATCATTAGCCCGGAAAATCTGGGTTTAACTGCTAATGTTGGAGCAGGCACAACATGGGTTCCATGTTTTCTTCTCCTATTATAAGCTTGTTCCATTTCTTTTTCTGTTGCGATATCTCTAATATACACAATTGTTCCAGGTGCTGGCAGATTTAATCTTTTTGCTATTCTATAAACCATTTCATTAGATGTGCCAAGAATTAAAACTTTTTTTGCTTTTTCCCTAGAAATTATCCTTTTGACCTCCTCCGCATGTTCTTGTGAACTAAACAAGGCTGTCTTGATAGCACCAACCTTTGTAGGCTGTTTCTTTGCAGAGATACCGGCCAAAATTTGGGAACCTTTAATAGCCAGGCCATCGTCAATTATGATATCTATATTATGGTCATGAGCTACTAATAAAGCCCTATGACTTTTTCCACTTCCACTTGGACCCACTAAAGCTATTACTTCCATAGAATATCACCCACTCTTAATCCATTACCCTTGAACCTGCTATTGCGGTCAGGATTTATATCTATTATAATACAAACAGTTGGAAATGCAATTTATTATTAATTTTCCTGAATTCTTTAGGAGTGTTACTTATGAAGACTATTATTATTGGAGCAGGAAAGGTTGGCTTTAGTATAGCTCAAATGCTAAGCTATGCTAATCATGATGTTGTAGTGATAGAAAATAATAGCGAGAGAAAGCAAATAGTAGAAGAAAATCTGGATGTACAAACCATTCTTGGCAGTGGAGGAAGTATATCTATACTTCATGAGGCAGGAATATGTGATGCCCAGCTGTTGGTTGCAGTAACGGAATATGATGAGTTAAATATGGTTGCTTGTTTGCTCGGAAAAAAACTGGGTGTCAAAAAAACCGTTGCCAGGGTGAGAAATCCAGAATATGTGGATAATAATCAAATTTCTGCTGACGCCCTTGGAATAGATCTAGTGATTAACCCTGAACAAGTTACTGCAGAGATGATTGGTAAGCTTGCTGAAGTACCAGAGGCAATAAATGTTGACTATTATGCTGACGGCAAGGTTCAGATGGTTGAAGTACAGCTTACTAAAGACTCACCTGTTGCCTATAAAAGATTAATGGATATAAAATTCCCAAAACCAAACCTAATTGTTGCAATACTACGTAATGAAAAAATGATTATTCCCCGTGGTCAGGATCAACTAAAGCCCAATGACCTGGTGTTTGTACTTGCTGAAACCACTAATATGGTGGCCATTGAGAAGGTATTAGGCAAGGAAAGAATAAAGACAGAAAATGTCACCATATTAGGTGGCGGGAGAATTGGCTTTTACCTTGCCAAGCTATTAGAAAAAAAAGGTTATACAGTTAAACTAATAGAAAAAAGTATTGAGGTTTGTAAAGAAATATCTCAAAAGCTTTCCAACACGTTAGTTCTACAAGGAGATGGCTCTGACATATCCTTACTGGAAGAGGAAGAGGTGGGGCAAGCAGACTTTTTCGTTGCTGTTACCAATGATGATAAGGTAAATCTCCTTGTTTCTATCATTGCTAAACATCTTGGTGCTAAAAGAACCATTGCACAAATAAGAAGGACTGAGTATGTTCCCCTTGTAGAAAAAGTTGGGATAGATGTTGCTGTTAGCCCCAGACTCCTAACTGCAGGTGCCATATTACGATTTATAAGAAAGGGAGATATTGTATCTGTCTCCTTAATTGGTGGCGCAAAAGCAGAAATGATTGAGCTTATAGCACAAAGCCATTCAAAGGTAACAGGAAAACCATTAAAGAATTTAAACTTTCCAAAGGATGCAATTATTGGTGCTGTTGTTAGAGATAATAATGTAATAGTTCCAACTGGTATGGATATTATTAATCCCCATGATAGGGTTATTGTTTTTGCCCTGCCAAAAGCAATAGCAAAAGTAGAAGAATTTTTCTTGCAAAAATAAGCAGATAAACAAGAAACAATAAATACCACCGTTAATCAGACCATAATTGTGGACAAGGTCTAATTTTAGGGTAATAATAATTTTTCCTTTTTTAGCTAACCCTGTTATAATATTTTCAAGATCTTTTTTTGAGGTGTGTAAAGTATGAGCGAAAATTCCAGCCTTTGTCTAAAGGATTTATTGAACGAAAAACCAATAGTTATATCCCAGTTACTTTTAAAACACTATGCAGATATTGATATGGATGAAGTAGAACTAGTAGTGGTATTGCAGTTGTTAAGATTTAGGGAATGCCTGGGGCAGACATATCCTACCATTGACGAACTCCAAAAAAGTATGACCCTTGGCTGCGACCAAATAAGAGCAACCCTTGCTCGTTTAATTGAAAAGGGGTTAATTTCTGTAGTTCACTCATCAACTGAAAAGTACCATGGAAAAAGCTCTTATGTTCTTGAACCCTTATGGGATAAATTGCTTAATGTATGGCAAAGCAACAAAGTAAATGCTTCTTCTAGCAATACGTTATCTTCTGAAAACTTAAAAAGTGTATATGGCACTTTTGAAAAGGAATTTGGCAGGTATCTATCTCCCATTGAAAGCAGCAAGATTGTTCAGTGGTGTACGTCAGATGGATTTTCTAGTGATATTATTCTGGAAGCCTTGGAAAGGGCAGTTTTACAAGGTGCTTTAAGCTTTAAATACATTGATTCAATCCTTAAAACATGGGATAGTCTACAGTTACGAACCATAGAGGAAATTAATAATTATGAAAAACAGTTTAAGGAAAAAAGAAAAGTTAAAAATGTAAATCTAAGACCAAAGCAGAAACCACACGATAAATTCTCTCAAATATATGTTACCTAAGAGGTGCTTTTAATAAATGTATCAATGTAAAAAATGCAATGACAGGGGAATAGTGCTACACCAAGGAGTAGCCTATCGCTGCAGCTGTTGGTCACAAAAGGTACTTGATTTAAAGATAAAAAGAGCCAACCTAAGCGTTAATTTTGATAATGCTAAATTTAGTAATTTTAAACTGGATTATTATCCCAATACCATACCCCCTGATGGTGAAGCCACCTATAAAGAAAGGGCCAATAAAGCTCTGCTGGCGGCAAAAGGTTTTGTTAATGAAATAAAAGCTAAAAAGTTTAAAAAAGGTTTGTTTTTTTGTGGTCCTGTGGGTAGTGGGAAAACCTTTTTAGCATCAGCTATAGCAAGGGAGCTAATTCTCAATAACCATGATGTGCTCTTTGTTGTTGTTCCTGATTTTTTGGATGCATTAAGATTTACCTTTGATAAAAATGATGAAGGCTTTAGGGAAAAAGACCTGATGGATGTAGTATGGAATATTCCCATATTGATACTAGATGATTTAGGTGCCCATAATTATACACAATGGACTCTTAATAAAATATACTCACTTCTTAACTATCGACTAAATCATAAACTGCCCACAGTGATTACATCTAATTTGTCACTTAATGAACTAGAAAACTTGCTGGGAGATCGAACATGCTCTAGAATCATTGCCCTATGTAATATTTTTAGACTTCTTGTACCAAAGGATATTAGATATATTCAAAGCTTAAATAATATGATTACATAAAAACCCCAATATTTGGGGTTTTGCATATTTTATTCCCATTTTCTTGGCTGTTGCATATGATAACTACTGAAACCATGTTATTAAAATGGGGAGGAAAAAATGAAATCATTGGAAATGATAAAAATAAAACTTAAATTTCCTAAAGATTGCCTTTTAGATTTGCGTTCCAGTTTAAAATTAGAGTTATACAAGGAGGGCCTATTATCAAAAATTAAACCCAAGGATAAGGTGGGTATCACTGTAGGAAGCAGAAATATAAAATCAATCAATACTGTTCTTGAAACATTAATAAATGAGATCAAGAAAGTAGATGGAAAACCATATATCTTGGCTTCAATGGGTAGTCATGGTTGTGGTACCAGATCCGGTCAAATTAAAGTCTTAGACACCCTGGGTATAAATGTGTAGTGCGACAAGCTAATCTGCAGTGACTTCGACAAGCTAGCCTGCAGGAGAAAGCATAAACCATCATAGCTATATGTAAGACACCCTAAA